>JAIRNN010000260.1 GCA_031257995.1 Spirochaetaceae bacterium
AAGGGATAACGCTTCCTAATCTCACGGAGTACGCGGTGGAGCAACACTTTCGTCCACGGCAACCGGAACAGGGGCTCGCCGATATTGATCTCCGACCCCACTTTGTACCAGACATTTTCGGCTAAAATTCTTTGTTGGCGCATATAGCATACCTCCGTACCGTATATAAGCGGTTGCCAGCCGTGGCGCTTTAATTCGGCGTGAAAAAAGCGCAAAAAAGACGAGAAAAATCACGGGGCTGCTGGTTTTCGCGGATTAGGAGGGATTCGGTGTGAAAAACCCGCGTATATTTGTGTAATGTGGTTTTTAGGATGAAACCGTGATGAAGGCCGGTGGAAGAGGAGGGGCGTTGCGGGGGTGTCCCCCGCAGAGGGGGGTAAGCGGAGGGCGAAGACCGGAGCGGAGGGGGAGACTTCCTCCTCTTTTTTTGCCTTACCTTCCCACGTTCATCTTTTTGCGCTATAGTGTGGGATAAATGTTGAACATTACCAAGATCAAGAACGGCGTGGTCATCGACCATATCAAAGCGGGCCAGGGTATACGCATATTCAACTGGCTGGGCCTCGATCGGGCGCATCATACGACGGCTTTCGTGGTAAACGCCTCGTCCACCGTGATGGGGCGCAAAGATATTATCAAAATCGACAACCATATCGATATAAACTTCGATCTTTTGGGGATCATCGACCCGAACATCACCGTAAACATCATCGAAAACGAGGTCATCACCGAAAAATACAAACTCAAACTGCCTGAGCGCGTGGAAAACATCCTCAAATGCAAGAACCCGCGCTGCATTACCTCGACGGAGAGCTATATTCCGCACATTTTCAGGCTCGTCAACCCGGAAAAGCGGATTTATCGTTGCGAATACTGCGACGAAAGTGCCGGGCCGGGCGACATTAGGTAGCGGCTATGAAAACCGTATACACCAATTTTCGGATTGTTGACGCGGAACATGATGTCGAGGGGACTCTCGTTGTCGAGGACGGCCTTATCAAGACCATCATCCCGGCAGAGCAGACGGCGGCTGAGAGTCGGGCGCTACTCTTTGAGTTGGCCGGGGCCAGTCATTTCATCGACGGCACGAAGCTGAAAGACCCCGCGTCGCATGAGTTGCCCGTCCTCCTCCCGTCGTTCATCGACCTCCACGCTCACTTCCGTGATCCCGGCCACCCGCACAAGGAGACCCTCGAATCCGCGACCCTTGCCGCCGTGAAGGGGGGCTACACGACCCTCGTCTGCATGGCGAACACCGACCCTGTCACGGACACGCTTACCGCCGCCGCAGCGCTCAAGGCCCGCTCCGATGTCCTCGGCCTCACCGACCTCTATCCCGCGATGTCCCTCACCAAGGGTATGGAAGGCAGGGAGCTTTCCGAGATTGCCGAACTTGCCTCGCTGCGCCATCATGCGGGGGGCACCCAATGCCGCGCCCGAAACATTGAGGGCGTTTCTACCATTTCTGCGGCACGGTGTGGGCCTCATGAATGTTTTCCCTTAAATAAATGCAACAGGGTCCGCCTCCCCCCTGCCTCCAGCCCGTGCTCTGGGCCGACGCTTACTCCGCAAGTACGCTCTCCGCACGGTCTTCCGGCACCCTCCTCCGCGGGGGTCCGCCCCCGCAACGCCCCCGATCACGGCGCAGAGCTTTTTCCTTGTGTCTTGATTCTCTCCGAAGACGGAAAAGACATAGCGGACGACGCCCTCTTCGGCAAGGCCCTCCGAGCCGCCGCCCAAGCGGGCATCCCCGTTTCCTGCCACTGTGACTTGGATGGCGAGAACGCTGCGACCGCCCGTGTTCTCAAGCTCGCCGGGGAAACCGGGGCCCGCGTCCATATCGCCCATGTGTCAACCAAGGAAGCGGCGGCGATGATAGCGGCCGCTAAACGGGAACACCCCGGACAAATTACCGCCGAAGCGACACCGCACCACTTCTTTCTCACCCAAAGCCGAGCGGATGAACTGGGACGGGACACTTTCGGCAAAGTCGCCCCGCCGCTCCGCAGCGATGCCGACCGGAAAGCCGTCCTCGAAGTCCTCCTCGAAGGTTCGATTGACGCGATAGCCACCGACCACGCCCCGCACACCCAAGCCGACAAAGAATCCGGTGCACCGGGTTTTTCCGGCCTCGAAACCGCGTTTGCCGTCGCTTGTACCGCGATCGTCCAAAGTGGCAAAGGCGACCTCTGCCACCTGAGCCGTCTCCTCTCCGCAACCCCCGCCTGCATTCTCGGCCTTGACGACCGGGGTACACTGGAATGCGGAAAACGCGCCGACCTCGTCATCGTGAACCCCGAAATGCGCTGGATGGCAGACAAGGCCGCATTGAGGAGCCGGGGAAAAAACACCCCCTTTGACGGCATGGAACTCTCAGGGCTCGTCCTCGCCACCATCTTAGGCGGGAAAATCGTCTATGAAACGACGATAAAAACGTTAATAGAAACAACAATAAAAGCGTGAGGGATGCCAATGATGAATCACGACCATTATGTACCATTAAATATGGACTCGCTGTTTGAGGCCGTACAACACAAGGGCCCAGTCTGTGTCGGCATGGATACCGCGCAGGACTATCTGCCCCCGATCGTCGTTGGCAAGAGCCTCGCCGCCGCGATACTCGCCTACAACAAGGCCGTCATCGACGCGACGCTGGACGTATGCGCCTGTTATAAAGTACAAATCGCCTACTACGAGGCACTCGGCATCGACGGCCTTGCCGCCTACCGTGACACATTGCGCTACATCAAGGCGCGGAGGGCCTTGAGCATAGCGGACGTGAAACGCGGCGACATCGCCGACACCGCCGTCCAATACGCCAAAGCCCACTTTTCAGGCGACTTCGAGGCGGATTTTGTGACGCTTTCCCCCTACATGGGCATGGACACGATAGACCCGTGGCTGTCTTATGCGGCAAGTGCCGGAAAAGGCGCGTTTGTGCTGCTACACACTTCAAACGGGGGTGCCCAAGACTTTGAACGGACTGAACTGAAAGACGGCTCGCGTCTCTACCACGCCGTCGCGGAAAAACTGTCGGCATTGGCGGAAAAGACCGCCGGAAAACACGGTTACGGCGCGTTTGGGGCCGTAGTCGGCTGTACCATCCGCGCCGAAGCCGCCGCTATCCGGGCCCAGTGCCGGAACATATTCTTCCTCATTCCCGGTTATGGCGCGCAGGGCGGCGGCCCACAAGACGCAGCAGCCCTTCTCCAAAACGGTAATGGCGGCATCGTCAACGCCTCCCGCTCCATCCTCCGCGCATGGCAAACCCTGCCAAACGGCGGCCAAACCCTCGAAGCCGCCGCCCAAGCCGCCCGCGACGCGACAACCGCCATGCGGGACGCGCTCCGCACCGGATAAACTGCAAACACTTTATCACGGGAAACCACAATGAGCGCGGGAGGGACGGATACACGCAGATTCTTCACGCTGGAATTTTCTTAATCTGTGGAAGTCCGCATCGCCATGTATGGCGTCGTCTGTGGACAAATGCTCTTGTCTTTTATTCCTTTGGGGTTAAATACCCCGCCCCTTGGGGCGGTTAAAACTGGGGGTGCGGGGTATTTGTTCCCCCGCATACGCAAAGATTTCAAGGGAAAATCTTCAATACCCCGCCGCTTGCGGCTGGGATTTTTATTAAGCGCGGCGTATAAATAGGTATAACTGATAACCTTGTGAAACTCCCAGATCAAAAAAGAGTCTTCCGGACTTTTGTATTTCAAGATGTTGGCCTGTTTGAAAATCTGAGCGATGTTCTTTTCGATGACCAGTTCCGGGGCTTTTTTGATGATAAACAGGTCTATTTTCAGCGGTTCGGCGTTAAGCTGGTATGCGCTTGAGAAATCGAGGACATCCTTGTACTGTTTCATTTCCAGCATGAGGGCATGGACGAAGGTGGGGTGCCAGGCGATATGGAAAGTATGCTGTTCCAAAGGAAACCTCCTCTGTGCAGGATAGAAGAAAATGCTAAGAGAATCCCAGTGTGAAGTATCCGCACTGCCATATATCTGCCCTATCGCGTTCACCCGTGGTCAAAACGTGATCTTTCACGTTTTTTGGAGGGACCACTGTTTACGCGCCCACTGGACAAAAAATCGGGATAGCACTATACTCTAACGTTATTATAGGTTAAGGCGGAGTTTTTGATGGGTGTCTTAAATACGATTCTCTTAGTGTTGTTTGTTATTGTGGCGATACTGTTGATATTGCTGGTACTTGTGCAAAATGAGGAAGGCGACAGTCTGGGCGGAGTTTTCGCGGGCGGAGGCGGTTCGGCGTTTGGATCCCGTTCCGGCAATATTCTTACCCGCGCGTCCTCGGTGCTGGGCGGACTTTTTCTGGCGCTGGCCTTTGTAATGGCACTCCTTACCCGCAGTCCCCAGGGAAGCGGGGTCGAGGCCGCCGGACGTGCGCTTATCACGGATGAGACACCGGGTTCCGCATGGTGGGACGAGGAGACATCGGGTGCCGGGACAGATGCCGGGGCGGGAACACCGAGTAATGCGGAGACCGCGCCGGATGTCGGGACAGATACTGCGGCAGATGCCGGGACAGATACCGTATCGGACGTGCCGGAAGCGGACGGAGCGGCAGAGAGTCCTTAATAAAAGCGAGTAATGGAGGGGAATTATGTTTCTCAGTGATGTTTTTTTACCGGAGTTCATCATTCCGGATCTTGAGGCCGAGGATAAGGACGAGGTTTTTGAAGAGATGGTGAGCCATTTCTGTACCGTTACTCAGTCTGATAAACGGGAATACATTCTCGCGGCGCTTCGTGAACGTGAATCGAAGATGTCGACGGGGGTTCATCCGGGGATTGCGATCCCGCATGGAAAAACTGCCGCCGTCAATCGGTCTTATGGGGTGATGGGCATTTCGCGTAAGGGCATAGATTACGAGTCGCTTGACGGAAATCCAGTGCATCTTGTATTTATGGAGCTGGCCCCGCCGGTGGAAGCGGAAAAGCATCTGCATCTGTTGCGGCGTATCGCCGAGTTGCTTCGTAACAAGGATTTTTACAACGACTGCCTTGCCGCGAAAGGCCCGAAAGAGGTCTACGAGGTACTCAAGAGATATGAGGATACCGAAAAGTGAGTGATTCGGATCAGACGCTCCGACAGTTGCTGGAGGTTGAAAAAGAGGCCGCCTCCATCGTGGAGGACGCGCAGACGAAAGCCAACGCGATGATCGCCGAGGCGGACCGGGAGGCGCGTTTATCCTACAACGACCGATACAAAGATGCCGTCTCGGCGTTGGATAAGGAACGAGAGAAGGCGCTGGCGAAACTCGATGCCGATTACGGCGACAAGTTGGCCCGGTACCGGAAAGGCTTGGACGCGCAAGCCTTGAACGTGGACGCTTTCAACAGTATAGCGCGTGAATCGTTTCTTGTCGCGGTATAGCGGGGGCAGGGGATAGTGCATGAAAGGCGCGAGGGCATATCTATACGCGAAGGCGTGCGGGATGATTGCCCGGTCTTTTGTCGAGGGCCGCACGGACCGTCTCTCCGCCGTTTCCGGTATGGCAACGTTTGAGGATCTGGTTTTCGGCGACAGCGTTTCCGGTGGAACGGATGCGGCAGCGGTAATAGAAGCGATCGAAAAGCGTCTTGGGGAGCGCGAACAGGAAGCCATCGCAAAAATCATAAAATCGTTTCCTTATTCAAAGCCGCCTCAATTCCTGCAAATGCTCGTGGAAAGCGACCGCCTCACGCAAGCGGCCATCGGTGATGCCGCAGTCGTTGATGGCGAAGAAGGCGAGGAATCTTCCAACACTCAGGGCATAAGCAGCATCGCCCGGCAGAACAGCGTGTATTACACGGCCCTCTGGCATGAATTGGAGAAGACACCCCTTTCCGACCGGAGGCTCATCACCAACATCATCACCGAGGAGATATGCCTCAAAAACGCGGTGTGGGCGTTGCGGTTGCGGGTCTACTATCTTTTGCCGCCCGAACAGATAAAGCCGTTTTTGATCATGATCAAGACGGAGAAGAACAAGCCGTCGCTGTACGCCGACGCGCTGAAATCGCTTGAACTGGATATCGAGGAGGAGGTCCAGTGGCACGGCTGGCGGTTTTGGAAATACGTCAACAAGCCGGTATCCAGCCAATACTGGAAGATCGATCCGCGTTTTTTCCAAAACCAGGCATCGCTTCACCTCTACTATCTTGCGCGGAAGGCGTTACGCAGAAGCCCGTTTACCCTCGATACGGCGTGTTGCTTTATCAAGTTAAAACAGTTTGAAAAGGAAGTGCTTACCTCCGTTGCGGAAGCTGTCCGGCTTGGATTGACCGGCGCGGACGCGCTGGAGATTCTCGGCCTGTCCGGAAAATAGTGCTTTGTCTTGTATGACAGGTTGGCGGCAGAACACGCATCTGTCAGTTGACAGAACGGATAAAATTAACCGTTAAGGCGAAGAAGGATGACTTGCGGTAGTTGAGAGATTGGCGGATTTACAGGAGATATTGAAAGCTGGCGGAATAGACAGATTGGTGGTAGAACGCGAAATTGTCGGTGAAAACCTTCTGCGCCTTTGCGGTTAAATTCATCAAGGGTTGGCAGAATAGACAGATTAGCAGGAGAGCGTATATCTATCGGACAAAACTTTCTGCGCCTTTGCGGTTAAATCCGTTCCCCGCCGGGATCGGGGGGCGTTGCGGGGCATCTTTGATGCCTTCAGGGGTCCGGGGGGCAAGTCCCCCGGTGGGGGCGTTACGGGGGCAACGCCCCCGTAGAGGGGGTAGCGGATGTCCAAACGGAGGGAGATGTGGACGCGCCTTTAGGTGTGGACACATCGACCGGAGAGTGGACAGGAGCGAGGGGGAGACTTCCCCCTCCGTTATAAGGTATAATAGGGGACTATGTTCAGACCGGTCAAAATGAAGCAACTCGTCATCACGCTGCTCGCGCAGGACGTTGACGTGGTGATCAAATTTCTCGGCAGAAACGGGAGGATGCAGTTTTCCCGCACGGACGCATTGTCCGTCGATACCGCCGGGAAAGAACGAACGCCGTCTGCAAAGACCGATGGGGAACGGCCGTCTTATCTTACCGCGTTGGAACGTCTGCGAACGGCCGCCGATTTTATCGGGGTGGCGATTCCTTCCGAGCCTTTTGCCACGACCGAGCCGCCTTCCGATTCCGATATACGATTGTCTTTCGCCATGGCCGACGAGACTGGCAAACTTGAACACGATGCCTACGAAGCGGGTCTCAAACGGGATCGCCTTGAAAACACGATTTCCGCCCTCTCCGGGTTTTCCGGTGTGGATAGTCCGATTTCCGAATTGAAAGATCTGTCGTTCCTCAACCTCCGTGTGGGGAAAATAGAACTCCAAAAACAGGAGGCCCTGAAACACAACATGGGAAACCGGGCCGTGGTCATCCCCATGGGCGAAAATGGTGGCGATATCCTTGCCGTCTCCTCGAAAAAAGGCCGGTTCGCCCTCGACGCAGAACTTTCCAAACAGGATTTTGCCCCAGTACCGTTGCCGGAAGACATTGCCGATGTGCCGGATGACGCGCTGCGCGAACTTTACGCCGAGTTGCAGGAAACTATGACGCGGCTTGAAGATATTGATGCCGAAAAAAAGAGTTTCGCGGCAAAACACGGCGATTCGATCCGTGTATTATACGCTTCCTGCCTCATGGCGAAGATCATGGACGAGGTGAAGTCCCGGTTTGCGGCGACTTCCTCCGCGTTCCAGATAAAAGGCTGGGTCGAAGCATCGGAAGCAAAGCCGCTTGCGCGGGAACTTTCCCGTTTAACCTGCGGCAGGGCGGCAGTCCGGGCGTTTGACCCGCACGAGGTGGCCCGTGTCGTTGCCGGAGAGGAAAAGATCCCCATCGCGCTACAGCACGGAAGGTTTGCCAAGACTTTCCAGCCCCTCGTCCTCTCCTATGGCGCGCCCCTCTACGGCACCATCGACCCGACCCCGATCAGTGCTTTCTTCTTCGCGCTCCTCTTTGCCATCATGTTTGGCGATGTGGGACAGGGCGCGGTACTCTTTCTTTTGGGATTGCTGTTCGGTTCCCGGCGAGGCGCGGCAAAATTCCCCGGCATGAAAGCCTATGCGGGGCCGCTCAAAGTCATCGGGCCCCTCTCAATGATCACCGGCCTCCTCTATGGCGGCGTTTTCGCAAACGAGACCCTGCTCGAAAAACCCACCGCCGCCGTTACCGCTTTCCTCGCCGACACCGCGTTTGGCCGCGCTCTCGGCATCGTCGAAACCGAACGTATCCTCAACCTTATGCCGGGAAAAGACAACATCGGCAAAATCTTTATGTTTTTCGGTTTCACCGTCGCCATCGGCATCATCCTCAACTCAATCGGCCTCATCCTCTTTGTGATGAACAACATCGCCATGCGCCGCTACGAAAAAGCCTTGTTCTCCCGAAACGGCATCGCGGGCATCTGTTTTTTTTGGTACGCCGTCTCAATCGGCATCCGCGCCGTTCTCCAAAAAGCCGCCTTCACGTTCACCGCCGTGGACACGATCTGCCTCATCGTCCCCGTCTTCTTCATCGTCACCGGCCCCCTCATCTGGAACCTCATCACCGCGAAACGCCCCCTCTTTCCCGAAGGCGTGTTCCCGTTCTTCATGGAAGGCATCGTCGACATACTGGAAACCCTCTCTGGCTACATCTCCAATACCGTCAGCTTCCTCCGTGTCGGCGCATTCGCCATGTCGCACACCATCCTCTCCTTCATTATTTTCACGATGGCCGAAAAAGTCGGCCACGCGATGCTCGGCGGCCTCTGGCAAACCGTCATATTCCTCGCCGGCAACATAATCATCATCCTTCTGGAAGCGATGATCGTCGCCATTCAAGTCGTCCGTCTGCAATACTACGAATTTTTCAGCAAATTTTTCACCGAAACCGGTACCGAGTTCAAACCCTTCCGTTTCAAGAAAACGGCGTGATAGAGTTACAAGTTTCAAGATACGGCAGGGGGAAGTCTCCCACTATCGACAACTTAAGAATTTTTGTCCACGGATTTTCACAGATTTAAGAAAGATTTTGAAACAAAAATCTGTGTAATCTGTCGCCGCTTACGGCGCAATCTGTGGACCTTTTTGTTTTTTTATTTCCTTAACTTGTTGACAGCAGGAAATCTCTCCTCACCTTGTGTTTTCTTCTCTGCCTCAACCTCCGCAACAAAGCGACCGACAATAGAGTATGGCAGTAAACGCGGTAAACAATTTTGGTTCTATGCCGGTCATTTCCGACCCGGTTTTGAGACAACAGTCAAATGAGGGGAACGCGCTGTTTGACCGGCTGCTGCGGCAGCGGGCAGAATCGGGCAAGATCCTGCCCGCCGGAACAACAGCCGGTAATTCAGCGAAAGTTGTCATTACCACCGACGACGAGAAAAAGCTCTTTGAACAATGCCAAGCGCTTGAGACCTTTTTGATGAAGACATTGGTCAACGGGATGCGGAAAACCGTGATGAAATCCGAGTTGATCGATGCCGGGTTTGCCGGGGAAATGTACGAGGATATGCTCTATGACGAGTACGCGCAATCCTTCACGAAAAACGCCGGATTCGGTCTCGCTGAAATGGCCTACCTTGAACTAAGCGGTCGGCGCGGACAACGGCTTTCCATCGAGGCATAGGCCGCCCGCAGACCCATCAGCCAACCCGTCCGCAAGAAACGGCGCAAGCGTGCGAAACGCCTTCCCCCGGTGGCTTATCCGGTGCTTTTCCCTTTCCGGCAACTCCGCGATGGTCTGCCCGCATTCCGGCAGCAGAAACACGGGATCATACCCGAAACCGCCTTTCCCCTGTTCCTCGCGGGCGATCTCCCCTTCCACCGTTTCCTGTACCGTCACAAACCGGTTCTCGTCAAAAAGCAGAACCGCCGAACAGACAAACCGCGCCGTCCTGTTCTCGACACCCCGCAATTCCTCAAGCAGCAGCGCGTTCCTTTCACCCGCGCCAATCTTCCTGCCGTCCCGATCGCCATACCGGGCCGAAAAAATCCCCGGCTTGCCCCCCAACGCGTCAACACACAGCCCCGAATCATCCGCCAAAATTCCCCCGAAAACGCCGTCCAGCCCGCCCCGCTCGTTGAGTAAGCGATACAAGGCCCGCGCCTTGATCAAAGCGTTGTCGAGAAAAGTCTCCCCGTCCTCAACCGGATCGAAATCCAGCCCGAAATCCCCAGGTACTTTCACCTCGCATCCGATCCCCGCAGGCGTCAAAATCGCCCCCGCCTCACGCGCCTTATGCCGGTTGCCCGAAGCAAACAACAACATATTCATAGTCATTGTTTAACCGAGAAGCCTTTGTCTGTCAACAGGAGAATAGGCAGAGGGAGACTTCCCTCACCAAATTCCTCTCCTTTATATCCCGCTTGCCTAACTTATCGGGATGTGCTATGCTGGATTTTCGATACTGAGACTGGAGGAGTTGTTATGTCAGGCCATAGTAAATGGGCGACGATTAAACACAAGAAGGGGGCTGCGGACGCGAAACGCGGCCAGATGTTTACGAAGCTGATAAAGGAAATCTCGATTGCGGCACGGATGGGGGGCGGAGACTTGGAGGGAAATCCCCGGTTGCGGACGGCGGTCATCAAGGCTCGCGGCGCGAATATGCCCAAGGACAACATCGACCGGGCGATCAAGAAGGGGACGGGCGAACTCGAAGGGGTCAACTACGAGGAGCTTTCCTACGAGGCGCGGCTGGGCGAGGCGGCGATTCTCATCGAGGTACTCACCGACAACCGGAACCGGGCGGCTGCGGATGTGCGGAACATTCTCACGCGCGCCGGAGCGGAGCTTGCCAAGTCGGGCTCGGTTTCGCGGCTGCTCACGCGGAAGGGGATCATCACGCTGGACGGCGAGAAGTACACGGAGGATGCGGTGATGGAGGCGGCCCTGGAGGGCGGAGCTGAGGATGTCGCGGAAGGCGACGGGGTTATCGAGGTGACGACAGCCCCTGAGGACTTTGAAGCGGTGATAAACGCCTTGACCGGGAAAAATTTCGAGACGATGAGCGCGGAGATCAGCATGGTGCCGGAAGTGCCGGTTACGCTGGATACGGCCTCAACGGGAAAAGTGTTGAGACTCATCGACAAACTCGAAGAAAACGACGACGTGCAGAACGTTTACTCGAACATCGACGTGCCGGAAGGCTTTGAAGGCGAAGATTAGCCGCTTGAAAGGATAACCACGAACGACACGAACTTTTATTTCGATAGTGTCGTTTTTTTGTGTATTCGCGGGTTTTAGGCCAATGTTTGTGCCGTTCGTGTGATTCGTGGTTTTTATAGAATTTCAGGTGTTTTGGTGTAATCAATCTGCGGGTAATGAATGGCGTGTAAGATAATCGGGATTGATCCGGGGCTGGCTTCGACGGGCTGGGGCGTGATTGACGCGGCGGGGAATCGCTTGCGCCATGTTGAACACGGCATAATCGAGACCGGGCCGGAGATGCCGCACGGTTCGCGGCTCGTGGCGATTTACGACGGGGTAAAGGGGGTCATCGAGAAGCATCGGCCGGACGAGGCGGCTATCGAGACGCTCTACTTTGCCAGGAATGTGACGAGCGCCCTCACCGTTTCCGAAGCGCGGGGGGTTGTGTTGCTCGCGCTGGAACAGGCGGGGTTACCGGTGTTTGAGGCGCGGCCTGACGACATAAAAAAGGCGGTCGTCGGGTTCGGGCGGGCGGAAAAGGCGCAGGTGCAGGAGATGGTGAGGATTCTGCTGGCTCTGGACCAGCCGCCTAAGCCTGACCACGCCGCCGACGCTTTGGGCGTGGCGATCTGCGCGGCGAATAACAGACGTGTCCGGCAGCCTTGACTCCGATGACAGGGCTTTCAGGTGGGTTGAATCTAAGTAGCAGGAGAGAACAATGCAATTGGTTATGCGGATTGTGGGATCGGTGCTTTCTCTTTACTCGATTATCATTTTTATACGAATCATGCTTTCGTGGTGGAGCGGCTTCAGTTTTGGCCGCTTTTACGATGTTTTGCGGGACATAACCGACCCGTATCTCCACTGGTTTCGCCGGTTTACCTTTTTGCGGCTGGGAAATATCGATCTTTCCCCGATTGCCGCGCTCGCTGTTCTTTCGATCGCCAACAACATCGCGCTCGTTATCGGCAGTGTGGGCCACATAACGTTGGGATTCGTCCTCGCTCTGGCGCTTCAAGTAATCTGGTCGGCCCTTTCGTTTGTTTTGGGCTTCTTTGCCGTCATCATCGGGCTCAGGTTGCTTGCCTACGTTATGCGGTCGAACATTTACAACCCGTTTTGGCAGATCATCGGGTCAATCTCCGAACCCGTCCTCTACCGGTTGAACCGCATTCTTTTTCGCAACCGCTTGGTTCCCTTTGTCCACAGCATGGTGATCGCCGTTGCGGTTCTGGTCGGGCTTACAACAGTGATCGGCTGGGGTGTGAAGGTACTCACCGGAATCTTGTTGACCGTATCGTAACGGTTTCCGTTCCCATTCGTCCCGCTATGTTGTTGAGAGAACTGCCCGGCACTTTTAAACTTTCAGAAGTAAAAGGGGCAGGCCCCAAAACCGCCGCGCTCCTTGTTAAGTTGGACATTTCCAACATTGCCGATCTGCTCACCCACTATCCGCGTGAATACGAAGACCGGACGGTAATTACTCCTCTGGCGGATTATTTCAAGAAAAAAAATATCTTCGCCGAGGCAGTCGTCCTTAGAAAAGAGTGGTTTGGATTTGGCAGACAAAGGACATTAAAGGTATATATAGAAGATTCCAGCGCGCGCGCTTCACTCGTCTGTTTCGGGCGGTCGGCGTATCTGGACAAGATCATCGAAACGAGCGACAAGATAAAGGTTTTCGGGCACTTTTACTACAAATACGGCGAGTTGCAATCTTCGTCTTTTGATCTGTCCTCTCATCAGGACGCGGCAAACGGCCGAGCACTGCTCCCCGTCTATCCGCTGACGGAGGGGTTGACGCAAAACACATTGCGCCGCCTTATACAGAACGCGCTTGCATTGTGCGCCGAAAAGGTCGATGACGAGATCCCCGCCGCCGTCATCGAGCGCGAGCATTTTCCCCACAAGAAAGACGCGCTTGTGTCTGTCCACTTCCCCAAGACGGAAGAGGAGGCGCACAAGGCGCGGGAATCGCTCATCTACGAGGAACTGTACAAGCTGCAACTCGCGCTGATGAGGCGGGCGGCGGCGCGGAAAAAAGACGCGGCCCCCCCGGCGCGGAAAAGCGCCCACACCCTGCAACACAGGCTGCGCGAACGGCTGCCTTTCCGGTTGACCGAGGGCCAGGAGGCCGCTGTGGGCGAGATCAACGCCGACATCGCAAGCGGAATCCCGATGGAACGGCTCTTGCAGGGCGACGTGGGGTCGGGGAAAACGCTCGTCTCGTTTATGGCCGCGCTCGAGATAATCGAGGCGAGCGGGACAGGCGGCACGGCGGCGCTGATGGCCCCGACAGAACTGCTTGCCCGCCAGCATGCGGAAAACGCGGCGGTATTGTTGGAACCGCTTGGTGTGCGCGTGGCCTTTCTCACCGGGAATATCGTCTCGAAGAGCCGCCGCAACCTGCTTGCCGCGCTTTCCTCAGGCGATATCGACCTCGTGGTCGGGACACACGCGCTCTTTTCGGATGACGTGAAGTACAAAAACTTGCGCCTCGTGATCATCGACGAACAGCACCGATTCGGCATCGAACAGCGGCAGTCCATCGTGCGTAAAGGCGCGGAAAAGCCGCACCTCCTCATGATGAGCGCGACACCCATCCCGCGCACCCTCGCGCTCACGGCTTTTGGCGACTGGGATGTGTCCGTTATCAAGGGGATGCCCCACGGACGGCTGCCCATCGAGACCCACCTCGCGCGGGAGAGCAATGCGGCGAAAGTATACGAGGCGGTGCGGAAGGAATTGCACAAGGGGCACCAAGCCTACTTTGTCTATCCGCTCATCGAAAAGAAAGAGGAAACCGAAAAAAAGGGAGAAACGCTGTCCGCCTCGCTTTATGCCGCAGATTTGAAAGACTGCACCGGTGCCTACGAGGATCTGTCAAAACGGGTCTTTCCCGAATATCCTATCGCGCTGCTCCACTCGCAGATTGACGAGGAAGAAAAACGCCTCATCATGGAACGTTTTCGCAAGGGTGAGACTGCCGTCCTCGTTGCGACAAGCGTCGTCGAAGTCGGTGTCGACGTGCCTAACGCCACCTGCATGGTCATCGAACACGCCGAGCGTTTTGGTCTTTCCGCCCTCCACCAGTTACGCGGCCGTGTCGGACGGGGCCCCGCGCAGTCCTACTGCTTCCTTATGTACATCGACAACTACACCGAAGAGATGCGCGACCGCCTCCTCATCATGCACAAGAGCAACGACGGCTTTGTCATCGCCGAAGAAGACCTGAAAATCCGCGGCCCCGGTCAGATTCTCGGCACAGGGCAATCCGGTTTCATGAAACTGGGCCTGGCCGACCCCGTCCGCGACACCGCCATCCTGAAAAAAGCCCGCGAAGACGCATACACGGCCGCCTTCGAGAGACCGCCGAAATGAATCATGGGCTTAATCACGTTTGACCACAGATAGCGCCAAAGGGCGACACAGATGACACGGATAAGCGCGGATGAAGAAGTCCACAGATTACCCAGATTATACAGATTTTTTGTTTCAAAACGCTTTTTTAATCCGTGTTCATCTGTCTTATCTGTATTGCTATGGATGACACCATCTGTAGTTAACCGTGATAAAACTGCGCAACTTAAAACGGCCCTTAGCCGCGACAACCAACCGGATTATCGAACAAGTTCAATTACGTTGTTATTTCTCCAAAATCCTCTTTTAATTTTTCAATCTCTTTTATCGCGTTCCATTTACTTTCGATGACGTTTTTTATTCTTTCGGAAATCCTTTTTCTTTCTGCCTCGTCTTTCGATACCGGCAGCCGTATCTCCCGCCATCTGTCCCCAATATTGGGCAATGTTGTTTCAATCAAAACCTTGTTAAAAGACTGCATTGATGTCAAAGCGTGAGAGAGCAGGTACAAAAGATAGTGCGGTGTCAGGCCGTATTTGTTATTTTTGTCGGCGACCCGTAACACCAATATTTCCCTCGTGAGCAAAACTTCGGTGTCGTAGGGCGAAACCATAGCGACGCTGCCTATTCGATAACTGCCCCTTCTGACATACACGATGTCTTTTTCATGCAGTTGTTTTTTCCCATCTTGATACAGCTTGTATATATTTTCCGGGATTTTCGCGGTCGGGTCCTTGTAAATTTCCCAATTCACAATATCCTTCACCCGGATATACGGATATTCGCCCATACCTTTGTATTCGGCTGGAGGCGAGCCATGCCCGTCAAAAAAAGTGATAACCTTTTCTTCAATAAGCTGATTTACCGGAACAAGCAAAAGATTGTCTTTTGCCGCGATTTCTTCTATTTCGCCAGTCTTGTTCTTCCAATAATAGCGCGGAACAAAAACGCTGTTACCGGCACAGTCTTTATATCCGGTTTTAAAGCAGTATTTGGTGAATTTATTTTTTCTGAATTCATTTAATATAAGAGGAATATCATCCCATACCTCATCTTTGTTTATCGATTTTGTTTCGTAATTCCACCGGTAAATTTCTTTTCCTTGATGATTATGTCCCATCTCTTCGGCAACCGCCATGTTGACCATCGGGTTCTGCGGGATGTTTTTTTCCAGCATAATGACGATACATTTCGCGTTATTGTGCGGGCGAAACGTATTGTGCGGTACATCAATAATAGACTTGTTTAACAACCCGGTTGGTCGTCTCACAAGTCTTGCGGTTTTTCAGGCTAAAGCCTTACAAAACCGCTTTTCTTAGCGGAAGTTGTTTAGAAACTTGAGGTTTCTAAACAACTCTAATCCACGTTATGTTATTATTTTTCCGCATATATTCCATGATGTATCTTGAATTGGGCGCGTGGAAGAATGTCTCAGGCAGAACAATCCCCATCCTCCCGCCGTCTTTCAGGAATTGCAGAGAACGCTCAATAAAAATGATTTGCGGTGATTCCTTGTTTTTTAATTTACCGGTTTTTTCGTATATTCCTTCCGTGTTTTTCCAATTATACGCTAAATCATACTGTTTTAATTTGTCCTCACCCGCAATTTTTATTTCTTTGCCAAAAGGGGGATTGGTTAAGAGGACGCTGAATTTATCCATGCCTATTTTTTGTTTTGTCGTATCGTGCCAATTCTTTGGATTCTCAAGGCTGTCTTCGGTGAATATTCCGCTTTGCCCGTCGCCGATAATAACCATATACGCTTTGGCGACCTTTGAAAGAAAATAATCCTTGTCAATCCCGTTTATATTATTCAAGGCAAATTCGATTTTTACTTTTTGAATATCCGTTTCATTCCAATGATACTTTTCCCCTTCCGCGTCAATCTTTTTCCAGACGAAACGCAGCGCTTCGATGAGAAATCCGCCCGAACCGCAGGCAGGGTCAATAATTAAATCATTCTCATTCGGGTTTATAATATCAACCATCATTCGGACGACATTTCTGGGCGTAAAAAACTGTCCCTGGCCGCCCTTTAAGGCATGGCCGATAAAAGTTTCAAAGGCGCAGGCAATAATATCGCGTTCCGCTTCTACAAGGCAGTAATTTTGCAATTCGCCCACAACATAAACGATAGAATTTGCATCGAGCGAGATCGCATCGCTGTCATCAAAAACTTCTTTATAGCGTTTTTTGACATTCTTAAAAAGTTCTAAGATTCTTGTTTTTACGTCTTCCGGTTTCTCCCCAACGCCTGCCCTGACCGTAACCATTTCCAAAGGCGCGGTAAACCGCTCGTCATAAATCTTGCAAAAAATAATGTTGATTAACTGTTGCGCCAAAACCTCATCCCTTGTCGCGCCGACATTATTGGCCGCCAGATAATTCCTCACGGCCTTGAACGTTGACTTTAAGTTATGAGTGGGCTTTAAGTCTTTTCTTTTGAATTGGCCTACATCTTCCAGTCTTTGACCATATTGCGGAATATTGGGAATTTCTTCAAATTCAATCTTGCCGCCTTTCTCGATTTTCCTTAAAAAGAGCCGCTCCTCGCCATTAAACCACACGCCCAAGAACGCCTTTGAAAACCGCAAGTAATCCTGCAACTGGATTTTGCCGTCTTTTCTGGTTTTCTTTTTACATTCAACGATGATGTAAACAGTATCTTCGCTTTTCTTGTCGCTGGAGAAAACGGCGATGTCAACCGGGTACTCCTTTTTGGTGTCTGAGGACCGCGACTTCACCCTAAACTGAGGCCGAGTCCTACTCCCGCAAAATCCCCAAAGGGATGCCCGGCGGCAAAAGGACGATACCATATAACCCCTTCGCCTATAAGGTCGTTGATATTCCGGTATTTGTCCATCCGTACAGAAGCGGTAAAACGAATTCTCCTTTCCGGCGCAACGGTTACATCCAGGTTTGGGCCGGTAAGGAAATCAAAAGACGCGGCAAACCATTCTGTCGCAAGTTTAAGCCGGACAAGCGGGAAAGGGAAAACCGGCAGCGGGTTCCCCCGTTGGGCAAATCTATTCCGAAATCGCCAATCCCCATGGCCGCCCTTAAAATAAAGGAGAAGCTGGAATAACGCAGTATTTCATAACCCCAGCCCAACCCCGCCTGAACGGTTTGAAACCCCCCGGCCACGGGTTCATCGGAACTTGCCTTGGCAATCAGCAAAACCTGATGGCGTTCCTGTCTGCCGTCAAAGAGGAAATCAACGCCGTGATAGACCCGGGGGAGTAAATAAGGTACTTCTCTGAAAAAGACAGGCCGGTACAGAGCGGTCAGCAAAAATTATTGGCGAACCTCGTTAAAAGGCACGTCCTGTTCTCCCTTCATAACGGCAAAACCAAGACCCGGAACATGAAGGCGTTGATCTTCCGTATTGACATAATCGTAGGAAGCGAGGGGAAGAAAAAACAGATCGCGCTCCCGTTCCGTTTCCCCACAAAAAAGACCTGTTCCCGGCAGGCCCGACAGAATTAAAAAGAACATCCAAAAAAATGGGCTTTTGAGGCATATAGCTTTGGCCGCCTTTACTTTAACCGGCAGCACTTGTTTCATAAACATTCTTCTCACTTCTCCCCGTTTCTCAACATTATTTTCCCCGCCGCCGCTATCAACAGTGTAACCATACCCAGCGCAATGGTCGGGATATACACCGCGGCGCTGAATTTTTTAAACAGAAAACCGCAGACAATTTGCCCGGCAGGAGCGGCGCATTGGGCCGCCGCCGTGATAATCGCCATGACCTTTCCCAAAAGCGCGTCCGGCGTGTTTTTCTGTACATGGGTGATTACATAAATGGAAATCATCGTAATCGCCATCACCGCCGGAAGAACAAACAGGAAGAACACGGCAAATGCCGGATAATACCCAAGCGCCAATACCTGCGGCAACAGGGAAACCGCCGTGCCGGTCAGCAGGAATGCGGCCCCCGCAATCCAGCGGTGCAGGGTTCTCATCCGCATCTTTTTTGCAAACAGGCCGACGGCAAGCGCGCCCAGGATCATACCGGCTTCGATGATTGCCATGCCGGTTCCATAGAGAGCGCCGGTACTTTTCATCGTCATGCGCAGGACTATCGGTATGCCCACAATGAAATACGGCGCCAACACCAAATTCAGGGCCGCCGCCAGAATCATGCAGGAGCGTATCAGCGGCTGTTGCACGGTGTAGGCGAAACCTTCTTTCAAATCGGCGATAATCGTCGGTACAATATGCTTTTCCTGCACCCGTTTGACAAATAGAATTCTGATAAAGACTTCCATAAACGAAGCAAGAAAGAACGCCGCGCAACTGCACACGATGAGGCCCCGGAGGCTGAATATGCCGTACAGTATGCCGCCCAAAACCGGCGCGATAATTTGCGCCAGCGATCCAGTGCCCTGTATAATGCCGTTTGCCTGTTCCAGTTTTTCTTCCGGTACAGTCTGCGGAACACAAGCCTGCACCGTAGGCGACTCCATCGCGCTGGTAATGCCGAGCAGGACCATCACCGCGCCTATGGCAAAAACAGACGGCTTGCCGTTTGCGGTTAAAAGAATAAATCCTAAAACTATCAAACCGTTTGTAAAGTCAATCGCCACCATCATCTTACAGCGGTTCACCCGGTCGGCGATTGCCCCGCCGACAGGCGTCAGCAGAATCGGGATGGCGGACAGGGCGTACAGCGCGGCAAAAACATCCGCACGCCCCGTGATGTCCAGAACATACAGCGACAGCACAAAGCGCAAAAGAGCCGATCCGAACAGCGTTACTATCTGCCCGATAATCAGCAGGATGAAATTTTTGCCAAACGATGTAGTAAGCAGCATTTGCCCTATTATAACTACTTCTTTTCTTCCGGCAATAAATTTCCAATATGACGTGTTTCAAAAAACAGATCCTTGTTAAGTGCCACAATGACACCCGCGGCGATATATAATAATACCGTTTCCACACATTTTGTTGTTTGGGTAATGGCTATTTTTTCTTGCAGGAAGTTTACAAAAAAATGGAAAAACATACACGCAAAAATACTCCGGTCATTTTTTACATAGACCCATGCGAATAAAATATCCAGCGGCAAAATACTGACAAAGAAATTTACCATGTATAATGGATTGTCATGTAAAATATTATACTGGTATGAACCTACTACAAAAAACAACGGCAGGTGCCAAACAGCCCATAAAGAACCGAAAATGAGCGATTCCTTCCACCAGCTAAAATATGAAGCTATTGAATCTTCCGCGTAACCACGCCACCCCAATTCTTCCAGAAAAGCCGCAAGAGTGATGGTGAGTAGTGTAGGAATTCCCCCTATGGTAAAGGAAAAATCAACGTGACTATTCAGTCGCATGGAAAATCAGGAATAAAAACCACGGAAAACGCGGACAAGACATGGAAAAGCAGGATTACAGAGTAAAATTCCACGTGATTCCGTGCCTTCTGTGGTTAATTCCTTGGGTTTCATTGATCGACTGAATAGTTACAAATCAACAAAAGCAAATTGGTTTAACGATTGTCCGATGAACGTTGACAACAAAATTGAAACCGCGATTATACCAAAAAAAATAACAATTGAAAGTATAATGATCGGCGGCCTCAGACGAAAATGACTGAGCAGTTTTTCTTTAAATTCCCGTTTTAATACGGAACTTTTTGAGGTGATTACCATAAACAGCGCCGTAACCGATGGCGCCGATAATCCTGCCAGCATTAAAGCCAGTCCAATACTGTTATTGGGGTTTGTATGGCTCAAAAAGGCGGCGGTAAACCATAAGGTCCACGTCGCGAGAAAAACAATGGCATAAAACCGAACGGGCCGGTATTGATATTTAATCAGGCATCCTGAAATTCCTAGTGCAACCTGATAAAATAAAACAAGGTGGCACAAATGAGTTACGAAAGGATTACGTTAGAAGAAAGAGAAGAGATCTTTCGCTTGCGTTACGAAGAG
>JAIRNN010000358.1 GCA_031257995.1 Spirochaetaceae bacterium
CAGAAGTAAAGAAACAACTAAGGGGAGGAGAATTCTGGAGCGAAGGGTATTTTGTAAGCACGGCAAGCAAATACGGGAATGAAGAAGTGATAACAAATTATGTGAAGTCGCAAGGAAAGAAAGGGGAAAATAAACAAATACAAAAAAAGCGATTGGAATTATTCTGAGATTTCAGATAAAAATCCTAAGATACCCCGCCCTTCAGGGCGGGGAGGTTCATTCACTATGCGAAAAGCAACTAAATTGATAGAACTTTACTGTACCGTCCGCCGTTACTATGATACCAGCGGCGCAAGTGCAACGGATGAGTGGCAACGGTCGGCCCCTTTTCACTGACACCGAACGCATAACGGTATGCCTTTTTGAGATTTCCGAGGGGATGTTTACGATGAAGCCCGATGACGGCCTCAAACTGCCGCTGATAATGCAGTGGATGAAGCAGACGTTCTCGGCGCGGTTCAACGCGCGGACGGGGAGGACGGGGCACGTGTGGGGAGAGCGGTATGAATCAGAGATCATGTGGGGTGGGCCGCCTGAGGGGGCAGAGGAGGTGGACTGGGCGGCGGTGGAAACGTCGGCGAAAACGAAGATACCGGCGGCTATTGCCTACACCTTGTCTTGGGGCAGCCCCCGCTCGGACGGGATGACGATAAAGACGAGTTTTTCGGCGAAAAACGCTTCCAAACCCGCGTCTCCGCCCGGCTAACGGCCCCGGATCATGGCAAAAAGGGGTTACAGACAGCCTCAAGCGTTCCGGCCCAAGATGGCCAGAGGAAAGGTCTGCTCAGCTCCCTTTGGGGAATGGAAAATTGATAATTGAAAATGGTCGGGGATAGAGACGGGGGCGTTGCGGGGGCCGCACTCCTGTAGACAGCGGCGCTCCGGCGAGATGACCATACTAAATGGTACGGGGTCGTTTGGACGGGAACTGTTTAGTTGTCGTAACGGCAGGGGGGCACGATGTCGTCAGGGGTGGATTCCCAAAACAGAGGACAGCCCCTTATTATGGGCTAGTTCTGTTTATGGCCGTGAACTAAGCCCGTTCAAAGTCCTGTTCGTTATCAATGCCCGCTGTTCCCCACAATAGATGGAAGACTTCCCCCATCGAACTTACTATTCGTTCAAAATTTACAAAAAAATCACTCTTTTTTACACATTTTTGAAGAAAACACTTGACAGCCTTAAAAAACCAGTGCATAGTTATCTACATAACCAAGAGAAGTTATCCAGCCAACTGATTGAGGTTATATACATAACTAAAAGAAGTTATCTAGACAACCTTGCAGGAGGGCGTATGCCGAAATGGTTAGACTCGGCGGTATTTTATGAGATTTATCCTCAGTCGTTTTACGACACGAACGGGGACGGGATCGGCGATTTGGAAGGGATCATCCGGAAGCTCGATTATATCAAGGGCTTGGGATGCAACGCGATCTGGGTCAATCCCTGTTTTGACTCGCCGTTCAGGGACGCGGGCTATGACGTGCGTGATTACGAGAAGATTGCGCCCCGGTATGGCACGAACGATGACGCGAAGCGGCTTTTCAAGGCGGCGCGCGAGAAGGGGATCAAGGTGCTGCTCGATCTCGTGCCGGGCCATACCAGCGAGGAACACGAATGGTTTCGGGAGAGCGCGAAGAGCAGCCCGGCGGCGGAATACCGGAACCGGTTCATCTGGACGGATCACTGTTTTAAGCGGGCTGAGGGCTTGGGCTTTATCGGCGGGGAGACGGAACGGGCGGCTACCTATATTGTCAACTTTTTCAAATGCCAGCCGGCGCTCAACTTCGGGTTTTTGAAGCCCGCCGAAAACTGGCAGTTGCCGATGGACCACCCTGACTGCGTGGCGACGCGGGAGGCCGTCAAGGACGTGATGCGCTTCTGGCTGGATGCCGGCTGCGACGGGTTCCGGGTGGATATGGCAGGGTCTCTCGTGAAAGCCGACGACCGGGACAAGAGCGGCACCCAGGCGGTTTGGCGCGGCATTCGGGCGATGCTCGACAAGGAATACCCGGAGGCGGCGATTATTTCGGAGTGGAGTTATCCCAAACAGGCGATCCCCGGCGGGTTCCATGCGGACTTTTTCCTTGACTTTGGCGAGAATACAGGCGGCTACCGCAGCATCCTCCGCGATTACCGGACAGACGAGGGCAACAACATCATCGGAGGAGACACGAGTTTTTTCAAGAAAGACGGCAACCACGACATCCGCCGGTTTCTGGGTGAGTACCTGGACCACTACGAAAAGACGAAGACCCAGGGCTATATGAGCCTGGTAACCTGCAACCACGACACGATTAGGGCGCGGTACAACCTTGACCCGGGCGAACTGGCGCTCGCCTATGCGTTTATCTTTACGATGCCCGGCGTGCCCTTCCTCTACTACGGCGATGAAATCGGGATGCGCTATCTCAACCTTCCCACCAAGGAGGGCGGGTATTTCCGCACCGGTTCCCGGACGCCGATGCAGTGGAACAAGGGGGCGAATCTGGGGTTCTCGGACGCTCCGGCGGACGCGCTCTATCTGCCGGTTGACCCGTCGCCCGACGCGCCCACGGTGGAAGAGGCGGAGAAAGACCCCGCGTCGATTCTGCACACGGTTCGTTCCCTGTTAAAACTGCGCGGCGAGAATCCTGATTTGCAGGCGGCCGCGA
>JAIRNN010000277.1 GCA_031257995.1 Spirochaetaceae bacterium
CCGCTTAGTACGCTAATGGTCTTGTTCCCCTCTCTCTTGTCAGATTACCCCGTTTTTGTCGATATGTCAAATAGATTTTTGCAAACTTGCCTCTCTTTCCCCTCGACTGAATAGTTACATCCGCTTTTATAATAATAAGTCTAGCACATTACCCAAAAACACCTTACCCCTTGACGCTTCCTGCCGTGAGGCCCGCGACAAAGTATTTCTGAGTAAAAAGAAACACGACGAATAACGGGATCATCACCATGCAGATAGCGGCGGTCAGCATGGGCCAGTTGGTGCCGTAGGAGTCCCGGAAGTTGAGCAACCCGATGGTGAGCGGAACGCCTTTGTCGGTAATGGCGGTGGCGATCTGCGCCCACATCAGCTCGCCCCACACGAATTTAAAGTTAAACACGAGGCACGTTGCCATCGCGCTTTTCATCAGCGGCAGCATGATCTGGATAAGCGTGCGCGTCTCGCCGCTGCCGTCAATACGGGCCGATTCCATGAGCTCGGCGGGTATCGTCTCGAAAAAATTTTTCATAATGATCACGGTGCCCGGCAGAGACCACCCGGTATACGCGAGAATAATACCCCAGTACGGTATCTTGAAGAGCCCGATTTTCGCGAACATGATGTACAAGGGGACAATCTGCGATTCAGTCGGCAAGATTTGTATGACCAATAAGATGACAAGGATCAATTCCGCGAAAGGGATGTGCAGCCGCGCCAGCGCGTAGGCCATCAGAATGGACAGTATCTGGATTAAAACGAGGGAAAACGCCGCAATAATAATGCTGCTCAAAAAATAATCGCCGATCCTCCCGACGATGAAGGCATCCGTGTAATTACCCAAGACGATCTGTTCAGGCGGTCCCCAAATATTCCGGTAAAATTCCGGCTGGCTTTTGAACGACGTAAAAAGCGAGAAGGGTACCGGCACGATAAACAGCGCCATGAACACCAGCATGACAAGGCGCAACGAGACGGCTGCGGGGATATTTCGGGCATGGGAGAACCGTTTAGTATTCATACGCCTCCCCCCGCAGAGACATTCTTCCCGCTACGATGCAGACGCCGACCAGCACGGTAAGAACGATGCCGAGCGCCGCCGCATAGCCGAATTGACCGAAAATAAAACCGGTTTCGATGATCCGTATCGGGACGGTCTTCGATAAATCGCCGGGGCCCCCCTTCGTCATTGACCAGACAATGTCGTAGGTCCGAAACGCCGACAGTAACGTCATTGAAAGCGAAAGTGCCACAGTAGACCGGAGCAGCGGCAGAATGATCGTTTTTATTTCCTGCACATAGGTGATACCTTCGAGTTTTCCCGCTTCAAACAGGGACGGCGGTATTCTGATGAGGCCGGTATAAAACAGCATGAGTACCGTCCCCGATAATTTCCAGCCTTGAACAACCGAGATTGTCCACAGTACCGTTTTCGGATTTGCAAGCCACGCTCTTTCCAAAGAAGAAAGGCCGATTGAACGGAGAACAAAGTTGACGATGCCTTCATCGGGGGCCAAGACAAACACGAAAAGAAGCCCGATAACCGTTGTGGGAAGCATACTGGGACAAAAATAAACGAACCTACAGAATGTCGACTCCCGGTTTGAAAGGCGGTACACACAGAGGGCCAAAAATATGCCCAACCCCATGCTCGTTATTGTGGAAACGATACCGACAAACAATGAATTGGAGATGGATGTGTAGGATTTTCTGTCGGCAATTATTCTAAGGTAATTATCAACCCCGGCAATCCGCGCGGCGGAATTTCCGTTCCATTCCATAAAGGAAAGCGCCAGATTCCAGACAAGCGGAATGATGATACAAAAGAGGATCATTATCGCGGCGGGCAGCATAAACAACGCGCCGATAAGCCTGACCCCGTCATTCGCGCCGCCGACATTCTTTTTCATAGGTTTTACCGATACCATAATATATCCCCCTATCGGTCTTGCGCAAAAACAGCCCGGTTTTGCCTCAAGCGCCCGGCAACCGATTTGGCTGCCGGACAATGTTACCATCTCCCGACAAACCCGCCTTTCCCGCCACGCCGGTACCCAAGGAAGGCCGTACTTGCAAGTAAACATTCGGGGCCTCGCAATCGCCCGTTGCGTCACTCGCAATCGTCCGGTTGCGCCACTCGCAACCGTCCGGTACCGACACTCGGTACCGTCCGGTACCGCCGCTCGGTACCGGACGGTATAACACCTTTAGACCGCTCGTAATAACACCTTTATTCCGGCCAGAATAACACCCTTATTCCGCCCGGCATTGTCCCCCCAGCAGGAGCAGCCTCAGGGCGCGCTCTTCCCCAGAATGGGGAACCCGCCGCCCTCTCCTGTTAAGCCGCCCCCAAGGAAGGCCCCTGTGGGGCCCAGGCGGTTATTTTTTTATGGCTTTGCGGATATCTTCCAGTTCGGCGAGGGCCCTTTCGCCGTACAGCACATAGTTCGCCGGGGTGTTGTTTACGATATAATCATTTATTTCCGAAGAAATTTGAATGATCTCCGTAGCCACAACACTGGCGGCGTCTTTGCCATAGGCGGCGTAATTCGCGTCGGAAGACGTTACCTTTCCGGACGGGACAATTTTGCCGTCGTCGGCCCAGAGCTGTAAAATCTCGATACTCGTCAAGTATTTCAACACCTCGACCACCTTGTCGGGGTTCTTGGTATTCGCTGGAATAAAGTACCCGTCATTGCCTCCGAGCAGCCTGAAAGAAGACGGTGGCCCCATATTGGGCCAGCTTACCGTTACCACTTCAAATGCCCCCGCGACGGTGTCTTTCACCGTTTTCATCGCGTTTCCGTTTACGTTTCCGATCATGGCGACCCTGCCCCGCGCAAAAGCCGACAAAACCTGATCGTTGGAGGAAGTCAGCGCGCCTTCGCCGGGATAGATGTAATTCGATTTGTAGAGCGCGTCAACATCACTGAACACTTTTTTCACGCGGCTGTCGTTAAACGAAACATCGCCCCGGTTAAACGCCTCCATCTCCGCCTCGGTTTCCCAAATTTGCAAAAGCCCGTTTCTCACCAGCCAGCAGCCCCATACGGAATTAATGCCGAACGGGAAAGCGTCGGTGTTTGCCTTTATCTTCCTGCACGCATCCACGAATTCGGCCCACGTCCATTTGTCCTTGACCGGAACCCCCGCCTTTTCAAACAACGATTTGTTGATCTGAATCAGCGGATAGGTGGTGCGGTAGGACACGGCGACATATTTTCCGTCAATCTTTCCCGATTCCACCGCGCCCGGCGACCACACCCCTTTCCACTGCGGATCCGCCTCAAGGTAGGGCGTAAGATCAAGGGCCATATTGCTTTCGGTAAAGATCCGCATCTGGTTGGGCCAGTAACCAACAATATCGATGGCATCGCCGCCGATAAACGTCGTTTTAACCGCCTTTTCAATCTGGGAATCATCCTTGGGTTTTGAAATAAAGTTAATGTCGGGAAATTTTTCCCTCAGCTTCGGAATGATCTTTTCCTTGTTCAACGGGGACGAGGCCGTTTCAATCATCAAGACAATATCCGTTTTGGCGTTTGCCTTGCTTTCCCCCGAATCCGCCTTTGCCCCGGCCATCGCGTTTGCCGCCAGAAAAACCACAAGCCCCAGAACGATTGCCAGCCTTAACAGACTTCTTTTCACACAGTTCATAATCCATTTCCTCCATAAAAATATACGTTTTGGAATATTCCATTACCATACAGTGTAAATTCGCTTTTTTCAGGGCGCAATAGTAAAAAAACTATAAATATATAAGAAATTCTACGATTGAATCACGAAAACCACGGATGAGGCAGATGTACGCGGATTCTCCACGGTGGATGTGTGCCATTTAGTTTGATAGCGTGTCGGTAGGCCGGCGAGACCCTGGGCTATGCTACCTCTGGCGGTTGTACCGCCTGAGGACGCACGCCGCCCACAGACAGGGGTTCTCTGGTACGATCACCATAGTAAATGGGACGGCTCGTTGGGCAAGGGCAACTTGTTGCCCCGGACTGTTTTGTTTGTCGTAGTTGCTGGGGGTTAGTGGAGATGCCTAAAGGAAAGGTGCGGCCACACCTCCTTCCGTTTGGTTATACGCTACCGCCCCCGGCCTTTATCACGGCATCAATCACAGGGAACCGCAGAGGACACGGATGCCCACAGATGAAGCAGCCCCCGGTATGAAAAACCTGCGTACATCTGTGCCATCTGCGGTTAAATGCGATTCGCGTCCGCTTGACAAATAAAAAAGAGAAAGATACAATAAAAACATGGATATTTTAACGGAGAAAATAGACCCCGGATTCAATCGGCAAGTGCGACACCCCCGCATTTGGCAAAAACCTCAGCAGGCGTCCTGTAACCGCGGACTTTAGTCCGAAAACACTTCATCGGCGTTGAATTAATTCCGCTCACAACTTTATCTATTTCCTTTTGCGTTGTCAAGGCCCAGTCGTGTTTTTTCGGATAGTATCTCCGTAATATCCCGTTCCGGTTTTCTATACTCCCCTTCTCCCAACGGTGATATG
>JAIRNN010000359.1 GCA_031257995.1 Spirochaetaceae bacterium
TCGCGGCCGCCTGCAAATCAGGATTCTCGCCGCGCAGTTTTAACAGGGAACGAACCGTGTGCAGAATCGACGCGGGGTCTTTCTCCGCCTCTTCCACCGTGGGCGCGTCGGGCGACGGGCTGGAGTGGAGGGAAAGGCGAGGCCTGTTGTTTTATCCGTGGTGGAGCATTTTTTGGGCCCCACACCGTATCGCAGAAATGCCAAAACGCCCTCAATGTTTCGGAGCGGCATTGGGTGTCCCCTTTTTTACTTCTTCTTACTGCTTGCGGACTTCGCTGGGGGATTTGTTGAGGATTTTCTTGAAAACACGAGTGAAGTAGGACTGGTCGGGAAAGCCGGCCCGGAACGCGACTTCGTGGATGCTGTAGCCGGTGTTGGCGAGGAGGGCGGCGGCGATGCAGACGCGGTAACTGTTGAGATATTCCCAGAGCGAGAAGCCCATTTCCTGGCGGAAGATGCGGGTGAGGTAGTCCTCGCTGGTTTTCACGGCGCGGGCGATTTTGACCCGCGACATATAACTGCCGGGACTGCTGTTGAATAAGAGGATCGTCTTTTTAACCAGCTCGCCGGTACGGGGCGGGAGGATTGCGCCGCTCTGGGTAACGGTGCGGACGCGTGTACCGAAAACCTCAAACGCGGCAAGACTCCGGTTACAGAGGAGGACGCGGGGAAAACGGCATATCGCGGTGAAGGCGTCGCCGCTCTCGATCTTTTCAGGCAGGATAAGTACCGGTGTCGTCGCGGTAACCGGATGGCGGCGTACCGTTTCCAGTGCTTCGACCGCCGCTGCATTCAGGCTGCCGATGCAAATCAACGCGGGTTCTCCCCGCGCCACCGTACCGGCAAAGTCTTTGGACGAGTAGATGTGAACCGGCTCGGTATCCCCTGTCCACGGCAGCGACCACCGGTCTTCAAACCCGATGAAGAGATGGCGGGCCTCTTTTGGCAAACCGTACCCGCCGGCCGAAGCGGGAATGACCCCGATAGCGGCAGGATGGCTTTCTTGCAACAGTTGTTCCATGAGGAAGATGCCTTTGAGAGCCCCGCTTACACAGGAACGCAGCTCTTCCAGAATGAGGCCGTCGCAAAAGGACACGTTGGTGAGGATGTGGCCTAATGAGCGGTTCTCGGTGAAAAGCGGCTGTACCATGAACGCGCCGTCCGCATACTGGCCGGACAATTCGGGCGGAAAAAGCAGGCGCGCGTCAAAACACGCGCCCTTGACAGTGCCGACGATACCGCCGCCATCCCCGCCCGTTTCCCCACCGACTGAAACCCCCTGAGGCGAGAAGCTGCCGATACATTCGGACGTTTTTCCGTCCCGATACACCACCACTGCCGCCGTGAATATGCCTATCTGGGGCAAGTGCCGGGCGAGACTCTGGATAAGCGATTCGCGGCTTCGGATCCCCAGCAACTCGGTTTTCAGCGTGTTGAGAACATCCCGGCGTTTTTCCCGCTCGTACTGGGCGCGGATATATTTGGTGATGGCCGGAAGACGGTCGCTCACGCCGGGACAGCCGCAGGATTCGCGGATAACGATCTCGCAGGGCAACGTTCGTCCTTCGTTCTCGCTGTTGCCGTCCCCCTCGTTTATGAGCCCTTGCAGGAGGCGAAGCGATTCCCCGGCCAACTCCGCGTAGGGCATACGGACGGTTGACAGTGGATGTGGCAGAATCCCACTCTCTGCCGAGTTGTTGAACCCTCCGGCGCGGTAATCTTCCGGCATCGCGTAGCCGCGCTCGTGCAGATACTGGATCGCCGGGACCGTCATCATGTCGCTGGACCCGATAAGCGTGTCAAAATCCCGCCCCGGAACCAGCCCCCGGCTTTCGACCAGTTGGGCCGCCGCACCGTCTCCGTTCTCCCAGCCTGCGGGACTGCTAACCAGCCGTCCGTCAAACTCCAGCCCGGCTTCTTCCAGCGCGTCCCGGTAGCCGTCAAAGCGGTCCTGCGCCGAGACGTGGTGTTCCGGCCCCCGCAGAAACGCGATCCGCCGCGCGCCGTGTTTGCCGATAAAATGCGCCGTGAGCGCCTTCATCCCGTTGTAAGCGTCAAAGGTAAGACAGGGCCGCCCCAGCGCCTTTTCGGCGATGGTGATATAGGGCAACGGATCAAACCCGGCGTGAAAGGCATCGAACCGCTCACGGGAAAGCGGGAAGCAGACCGCGCTGCTCCAGCAAACCAGCCCGTCCAGATTGCGGGTGTTTGCCAGCGCGTAGACCGCGTTCCGCAGATACTCAAAGTCCGCTGCCGCCTCCAGAATCCCGCCGGGAAATATGAACAGCGTCTGACCTTGCGCCGCCGCCGTCTCGACAAAACTCGACCACAGATTCACCGCCGATCCGGTGTGTATCGACGACAAGATTAACCCGATCTGCTTTTTCAACACGCTCTTTCTCCAAACCCCCGGCCCGTAGCGGCTTATACCCGAATGTTGCTCAATTATACCTTTTCAGTGGAGGGGAAGTCTCCCCCTCATTTCCAGCCATCATAAAACAGCGCCGCGCTTAGGCGGTTTTGTCTTACGATACCCCCTCTCCTAAGAGCTAACCTTGACTCACAGAATTTCTCATTTGCGCTATACTCCCTGAGAAGCCAGGAACTCTGGGGAGGGGAATATGGCGCGGGAGAAAAGTTTCGATATGGTGGAAGAATCCGGAAATCTGGATTTTCATTCAATCCGGCTGGAGAACCGGTTTGTCAGGACTATGGAAACCCTGATACAACAGCCGGACAAATCAATCCGGAAAGCCGGCGAAAACCGGGCCGGGACTAAGGCCGTCTGCCGGATGCCGGGGAATGAAGACTTTGACTGGGAAGCGACCGTAAGGCGCATGAGCGGCTATGGCGGAACCATTCTGGCGGTACAGGATACCACTGGGACAAACTGCGACACCCGTCTGAAGACCGAGGGGACAGGGCATACCGGTGACAAGACCCTGGGGGTCAATATCCACAGCCGCTTGGCGGTGACTGCTGATGGATTGGTTGTGGGACTCCTGAACCAGGCAAACGGTAACCGGCCGGAACCGAAGGACGATTCGGGAAGCCGTGAGAGCAAGAAAGTACGGCCGACAGAGGAAAAGGAGCGTTTCAGGCGGCTTGAAACCCTGGAACAGAGCGCTCGGGATATGCCGGAGGGGATCAGGGTGATAACCGTCCGTGACCGTGAAGGGGATAAGTATGAATTGTTTGCGGAAGCGCCTGCCGTGCAAGAACCGTTTTTGATACGGGCAGTCCAGAACCGGATGACGGTGAAAAACAGGCGGATACCGGACGAGACACAGAAAAAGCGGTGTCAGGGACGGGTGTTCCCCGGGACAGCTGGAGCGGTGTTTCCGGACGGGAGGCGGCATTACGGCCGCGCCGCGCCCCCTTTACGATAAAGCGGCCGCAAATCCTCAGCCCGGTTAAAACACCGCCGGAGTCAATGACGGTGAATGTCATCCGTGTCAAAGAGGAGGTTCGCCCGAGGGGAACAAGCCGGCAGAACGGTTTCTGACGGCCGGCGAGCTGGTGAGGGCCGCTGTAGAGCGGCTGCGGCATAGAGAAAACGACGGCGCTTATCCTGACACGCTCAGTTATACCAGCGATACTGCTGAACATGACGTATATGGGACGGCTCAAACCGGATGTGCCTTGTCCGGCGCTGCCGGGGCCGGATGAATGGAAGCCGCAGTACTTGCAGCGGACAAGGCTAAAAAGGAACGGAAGAAGCCGTATTCGGTGAAAGAAGCGGCAGGCTGTCTGGACTCATAAAACTGTATGTCCTGCCGGCATACCGGGAGTGTTTCGCGTGATTTTGTGGGTCAAGTTTAGCCACTAGGAGAGTGGGCTGGAACGAGGAGGAGACTTCCCCAACGAGCCTTTAATTTTCCATTATCCACTTTCCATTGTCAAAACCGGGAAATTGTGTTATACTGAGAATAAGGGAATGTTTTCCCCCAAGGATGGCGAATGAAAATCAGTCGGCATGTACAGGCGATTATCAACGGGGCCTACAACGAGGCGCGGGCGCGGAATCACGAGTATCTGACACCGGAGCATATTCTCTATGCGGCATTGAACTTTGACGAGGTGCAGGGTGTGCTGGGGGCATGTGGGGCGGATCTGCCCGGGCTCAAGAACGGGATGGAGACTTTTTTTAAGTGCAAGGTGCCGGTGAAGGAAAGCGGCGAGCCGACACAGACGGTGGGGTTTCAGGCGGTGTTGGAACGAGCGGTCTTGCAGAGTCAGAGTGCGTCGCGGAATGTGCTTGATGTGGCGGATATTCTGGTCTCGCTCTACGACGATGAGCGAAACTATTGCAGTTACTATTTGCGGAAATCGGGGGTGTCCCGGCTGGTGTTGCTCAAGACGCTTTCCCACGGTTACAAGGGGGCGGATGAACGGGTTTACAGTTTCTTTCGGTCCGAGGCAGAGGGAAACGAGGGGCGCGAGAAGGAGGACGGCGAGGGGGAAAAGGGGTCCCGGCCGCAGAAAAAGAGCATTGTTGAGCGTTTTCTTACCGATATTACCGCGCTTGCCCGCGAGGGGCGGCTTGAACCGGTGATCGGGCGAGAGGACGAGTTGGCGCGGACGATCCAAGTGCTCTGTCGGCGTATGAAGAACAATCCACTCCATGTGGGGGATTCGGGTGTCGGGAAGACGGCGATCACCGAGGGGCTGGCCCAGCGGATCGTTGCCGGGGAAGCGCCGCCCCTGCTCAAAGATTTTTCGATTCTTTCCCTCGATATGGGGGCTCTGGTCGCCGGTACCCGCTATCGGGGGGACTTTGAGGAACGGATCAAGCGGGTTGTCGAGGAGTTGCTTAAGCGGGAAAAGGTGATTCTCTTCATTGATGAGATTCACACCTTGATCGGCACGGGTGCGGGGTCGGGCGGGTCGCTTGATGCGGCCAACATTCTGAAACCGGCCCTTGTTTCTGGCAAACTGCGCTGTATTGGTTCGACGACGCACGAGGAGTACAACAAGTTTTTCAACAAAGACCGCGCCCTCTCCCGCCGTTTCCAGAAGATCGACATTGCCGAGCCGTCTGAAGTTGACACGGTAAAGATTCTCCAAGGGTTGAAATCCAAATATGAGGACTTTCACCGGGTAACGTACACCGACCGGGCCATCGAAAGTGCCGTGCGGCTCTCCGCCCAGTTCATCACCGAGCGCCGCCTTCCCGATAAGGCTATCGACGTGATTGACGAGGCCGGGGCGTTCACGCGGATAGAGGAGGACATGGGCGCGAACCGGACGGAAAGTCAGACAGAAAGCCGAGTGGAGCCCCGAATGGAAAACGTGGAAACTCAGACGAAAAATCGAACGAAATCGCGAATGAAATCTGATGCAGTGGACGTATCCGGCGGGGAGACACCGCTCACGATCACGACCATCGACACGGAGACCATCGAGCATATCGTTGCAAAGATGGCGCGTATTCCCGAACGGAAAGTGGGTGAAAGCGAAAAGGACAAACTCCGTGTGCTGGAAGAACGGCTCAAAGAACAGGTCTACGGCCAAGACAAGGCGGTCGAGGAGGTGGTGAAGGCCGTGAAGCGAAGCCGGGCGGGGTTCCGCGCCGGGGAAAAACCGGTGGCGAGCTTTCTCTTTGTCGGCCCCACCGGGGTTGGCAAAACGGAACTTGCCCGGGACCTCGCCGCGACTTTGGGTGTAACGATGCACCGCTTCGATATGAGCGAGTATCAGGAAAAACATACCGTTTCGCGCCTCATCGGGTCGCCGCCCGGTTATGTCGGCTACGAAGACGGCGGCCTCCTTACCGACGCGGTACGCAAACAGCCGCACTGCGTGTTGCTCCTCGACGAGATCGAAAAAGCGCACGGCGACATTTACAACATCCTCTTACAGATCATGGATTACGCGACGCTCACCGACAACACCGGCAAGAAGGCTGATTTCCGCAACGCCGTCCTCATTATGACCAGCAACGCCGGGGCGCGTAGCATCGGGAAATCCCTCATCGGGTTTGGTGACCGCGAGCAGGATGACGGCGCGATAAAAGACGCGGTAGATAAAATATTTACCCCCGAATTCCGAGGCCGCCTCGACGCGGTGGTCACCTTCGCGCACCTTTCCCGCGAGATCATGGTCAACATCGTGCGTAAGGAACTCGACGTGTTTAAAGCCCAACTTGCCGAAAAGAACGTGACGATCACGGTAACCGGCGCCTGTATCGACCGCCTCGCGGAAGAAGGTTATTCCCGTGAGACCGGCGCGCGCAACACGAGCCGCATCATAGAAGATAAAATCAAAAACTTCTTCGTCGACACAGTGCTTTTCGGTTCGTTGAGCGAGGGCGGCAGCGCGACTGTCGATTGGGACGGCGAATACCGCTTTTCCGTGCAACAAACAATGAACAGTGATTTGTGAGGGATGTTGCAAAACTTCACGTTACGGTGTTGGGCAGACTTCCCCTTTGGTCATCTGGGCCGGGACGCTTGAGGCTTGCTGGAACTCCTTTTTGGCCGTGATCCGGGGTGGTTAGCCCGGCGGAGACGCGGGTTTGGAAGCGTTTTTCGCCGAAAAACTCGTCGTTATCGTCATCCCGTCCGAGCGGGGGCTGCCCCAAGACAAGGTGTAGGCTATAGCCGCCGGGATCTTCGTTTTCGCCGACTTTTCCACCGCCCCCCAGTCCACTTCCTCCGTCCCCTCAGGCGGCCCTCCCCACAATATCTCCGACTCGTACCGTTCTCCCCACACGTGCCCCGTCCGTCCCGTCCGCGCGTTGAACCGGGCCGAAAACGTCTGCTTCATCCACTGCATTATCTCAGGCAGTTTGAGGCCGTCGACGGGCTTGATGTAAAACGTGAGCCACGCCCCCTCAAGCCTGAGCCCGCGCATCTCGAAGCCGTAACGCGCTTTCGTCTCGCGGAGCACGCGGTGAAGCAGCGTTTTCGCCTCCGGCAGCCGGAACAAGGGCTCTTCGATATTAACCGCCGTCCGCACCTCGTACCAGACGTTTTCCGCCAACTCTCTGTTTTTCCTCATATATTATAACCTCGTACATATATATGCGGTTGTTAGCCCGTTTGCTTTATTTTGACACGAAAAAAAAGGCGAAAAGGTGAAAAAATCGTGGTTTTGGAACAGGCTCTGTCAGGAAAAACGCATAGAATTTTTTAGAACCACGAACCACACGAACTTTTGCTTCGATAACATTGATTTTTCCTGAATTTTCAGCGAGCTTTTGGCGGAGCAAAAAACTCGAGTAATGAAAACGGACAGAAAAATGAAAATTACCTGTTCTGTTCGTGGTGTTCGTATGGTTACGGGCCAAAGGCCCATTGGTTAAATTTTATTTCTATGTGTTTATCCTGAGCCTCTGTTGATTGTGCTTGACAACTTTTCTGATCCGTGCTATGCTTATTGTCTATATTTCAAATCAAAGAAAAAGGTGCTGTTTTTATTAACGACTAGGAGATTTTTATGAAAATGGTATTTCGATGGTTTGGGTCGCAGGACGACCCGGTTCCCCTTGAGTATATCCGGCAGATTCCCGCCATGACGGGGATCGCGGGGACGCTTCCCGATATTCCGGTGGGCGAGGTTTGGCCGGTTGAGCGTATCGCGGCGTTGCGGGAAGAGGTGAACGGCGCGGGGCTCGAGTTTGAGGTGGTGGAGAGTGTCGGCATGCACGAGGACATTAAGCTGGGGAAGCCGTCCCGTGACGAGTGGATTGCGAAGTATCAGGAGACGATCCGCCGTCTCGGCAAGTACGGCGTGAAGGTGATCTGTTACAACTTCATGCCGGTGTTTGACTGGACGCGCACGGAACTTGCCAAAGTGCTTCCCGACGGTTCCAACACGATGGCCTATGATGAGGCGGCACTTGCCAAGATTGACCCGTCCCGCATTGTCGAGTCGATGAGCGAGATGTCCAAGGGTTACTACCTTCCCGGCTGGGAGCCGGAACGTCTTGGCCGCCTCGACGAACTCTTTCGCGCCTACCGGGATGTGGGCGAGGATGACCTTGCCGTCAACCTAGGGTATTTTCTCAAAAAGATCGTCCCCGTCTGTAAGGAGAGCGGTATCAAGATGGCCATTCACCCGGACGATCCGCCGTGGAGCGTCTTCGGCCTACCGCGTATCATGAAGAGCGCCGCCGATATTGAGCGCATCCTCGGCTTCGTTGACGAACCGGAAAACGGCCTTACCTTGTGTACCGGCTGTTTCGGCTCGAACCCCGCCAACGACATCCCGGCCGTCATCCGTCGGTTTGGGGAACGTATCCACTTTGCCCACGTGCGTAACATAAAAATCAGTGGGCAGTGTACTTTCCACGAGACCTCCCACTATTCATGCGACGGCAGTCTCGATGTCTACGCAATCATGCGGACCTACCACGACATCGGTTATCGCGGCTATGTCCGTCCCGACCACGGCCGCATGATCTGGGGTGAAAACGGCCGCCCCGGCTACGGCCTCTACGACCGCGCGCTGGGTGTCGCGTACTTGAACGGCATCTGGGAAGCCTTGGAAAGAAGCTGACCCCCGCCTGTGAAGGAGGCAGCAGGGTTCACTGTGACGGGGAAGAGGGGGATGCCTCCCATCGGCTATATATTCAAAACTCCTTGATAAGATAGAAAAGGAGGGAAAGTCTCTCCCTCGCTCCTGTCCGCTTTTCGGCTGATAAGCCCGCATCTACGCCTAAAGGCGCGTCCACACCTCCCTCCGTTTGGTCATCCGCTAACCCCTCTGCGGGCACCCAATGTCGCACGCGAAACGTTGAACGTGTTTTGGCATTCCAGCGGCACGGTGCTCATGAATGCTTTGCCGTAAATAAATACAACAGGGCCCCGGGAGGCCCCCGCAACGCCACGTCCCTATCCCCGGCCATTATCCATTCCCCCAAAGGGCACCCATTTGCCGCGCCCGAAACGTTGAGGGCGTTAGTGCAATTATGCAACATGGTGCGGCGCCAATAACGGCAATTTTTTGATAAAACCTTCGGTGCCGCAGGGAAGCCCCCGGCGCAACGTTTTATAAGGCTTTAACGAAGGGCCTTAGCCTGAAAACGGTATGAGCCGTCGGCTTAACGACAAATTGTGCTTGACAAATCCAGAATCCTGTGTCATGATGATAGCAAGTTATCCTCAATTTACAAGACTATAAGAAAGACTATTAAGAAGAAAAATATGACAGGAGATGGAGTTAAGAAGTTCCCCGGTTTGGACATCGAGATCGCGCAGGCGGTGTATCCCGAACACGCGGACAAGATTCAGGAAGTGGCCAAGCGGGCGAACATTCCTGAAAAATACTTGGAGCCCTACGGGTATTACAAAGCGAAGGTTGATTACAACTACCTTGCCGACCACAAGAACGACCCGGACGGGAAACTCATTCTTGTAACCGCGATTACCCCGACACCTGCGGGTGAAGGGAAGACGACGACGACGGTTGGTCTTGCGGACGGGCTCAAGCGGATTGGCAAGAAGGTCATAGTGGCGCTTCGCGAGCCTTCCCTCGGCCCGGTGTTTGGTGTGAAGGGCGGCGCAGCGGGCGGCGGTTGGGCGCAGGTTATCCCGATGGAAGACATCAACCTGCACTTCACTGGCGATTTCCACGCGGTCGGCGCGGCAAACAACTTGCTTGCGGCTATGATCGACAACCACATCTATCAGGGCAACAGGCTAAACCTCGACCCGCGCAAGATCGTCTGGCGCCGCTGTGTTGACATGAACGACCGGCAGCTCCGCTTTATCGTTGACGGTTTGGGCGGCAAGGCGAACGGCGCATCCCGCGAAGACGGCTACGACATCACGGTCGCTTCCGAGATCATGGCTATTCTCTGCCTCTCGTCCAGCATCGACGATCTCAAGGCCCGTCTTGGCCGAATTATCGTAGGCTACACCTACGGCAAGCAGTCGGACGGCAGCGAAAAACCGGTAACCGCGTCCCAGATCAACGCGCAGGGGGCCATGGCGGCACTCCTCAAAGACGCGCTGAAGCCCAACCTTGTGCAGACGCTGGAAGGCACCCCGGCCTTTATTCACGGCGGGCCCTTCGCCAACATCGCCCACGGTTGTAACTCAATCATGGCGACACGGCTTGCGCTCAAGCTGGGCGATTATGTCATCACGGAAGGCGGTTTCGGTGCCGATCTCGGGGCCGAGAAGTTCCTCGACATCAAGTGCCGTTTCGCCGGTCTCAAGCCGAACGCGGTTGTCATCGTGGCAACCGTGCGCGCGCTCAAGCATCACGGCGGTGTCGACAAGGCCGACCTTAACAAGGAAAATCTTGAGGCGCTCAAAAAGGGGCTCCCAAACCTGTTCCAGCACATCGAAAACGTTACCACCGTGTTTCATCTGCCGGCGGTTGTCGCGATCAACGCATTCCCGACGGACACCAAGGCCGAGCTTGACCTCGTTGAAAAGATGACCAAGGAAAAAGGCGCCAACGTCGTGCTCTCCGAAGTGTGGGCAAAGGGCGGCGAAGGCGGCGTGAAATTGGCCGAAGAAGTGGCGCATTTGACGGAGTTGCCGAACAAGTTTACGTACAGCTATGATGTAAATGCCTCCGTCAAGGACAAGATCGAAGCGATCGCCAAAAAGATTTACCATGCGGATGCTGTGAACATTCTGCCGAACGCGCAGAAGCAGGTTGCCCAGCTCGAAAAACTCGGCATGGACAAGGTACCGGTCTGTATGGCCAAGACGCAGTATAGCTTTTCGGACGATCAGACTCTGCGCGGCGCGCCGCGTGGCTGGACGCTCACGGTCCGCAACATCAAGATTTCCGCCGGCGCGGGCTTCATCGTCGCGCTTACCGGTGAGATAATGACGATGCCCGGCCTTCCGCCCGTTCCGGCTGCCGAGAAGATCGATGTGGACAACACGGGTAAGATTTCGGGGCTGTTTTAGAACATGAGGAATGGAACAATGGCTATATCACAGAAAACGATCCCGGATTTTATAACCGTGCTCGCCTCAAAAGAGCCGGTTCCCGGCGGCGGCGGTGCTTCGGCGCTGGTCGGCGCGGTCGGTGTCGCTCTCGGCAACATGGCAGGGAGCCTCACCATTGGCAAGAAAAAATATGCGGACGTAGAGGCGGACATCGTCGTGCTGGGGAAAAGATCGGATGCCTTGCAGGACGCGCTTTTGGCACTCATCGACAAGGACGCGCTGGACTTCGAGCCGTTGGCCAAGGCGTACGGCCTTCCCACGGACACGCCGGAACAGCAGGCGGAAAAAGACCGCGTGATGGAAACGGCGTCGCGCGTTGCGGCGGCGGCCCCGCTTGAAATTATGCGGAAATGCGCCGAGGGGATCGACATTATCGAAGGCTTTGCGGCAAAAGGCTCGAAACTCGCCATAAGCGATGCGGGTGTCGGCGTGATCTTTTGCAAGGCCGCCCTTTCTGGCGCGAGCCTCAACGTTTTTGTCAACACGAAGGCGATGAAAGACCGCTCCTGTGCGGAAAAGATAAATAAGGAAGCCGAGACATTGCTTGCCATATACGAGGCGAAGGCCGACAAGATTTTCGCGTTGGTGAAAGGGCAATTGCGGTCACGGCAGGAGTCGCGATGATGACAAAATGGGTCGGAGCGCTGCTGGGCGTATTGTTTTTCTTCTCGTGCGGGGAGTTGCCGGAAATAAAGCCGTCGGACTGGGACAAGCGGCAGGATTTCTCCGGCAGGCGGTTTCCCCCTTCAGAGACGGGCTGGTGGGATAAAGTTTCTTCGGATGAATTAGATGCCGTTTCGCCATCAGCGGTACAAAACATCAAAAAGAACGAGCGCTGGAAAGGTTCCGGCAAATTTTCAAGCGGTGTTCCGGTTTATTATATTTTCAAAGCGGCAGTCAGTGTCAAGGTTACTATTGACTGGGAATACCGGCGGGAAGACGGCATTGATTTTGCCTATAAAAAAGTGGGCGTAACGATAGACACTGACAATTACGGGACGGTGGGGCAAAACGAGTATCTGGTGATGCGGATTTCCCCGCCCGCCGGTTTTTCCGGCGCCACGGGTAAAACGGATTGGGAAATTGGTTTTACGGTGAACTAAGCCCCCGTTATGGCGCTTTTACTTGTCCAATTGGTATGGCGTAGGATGTCCCCCTTCGGGGGACTGGAAAATTGATAATGGAAAATGGACTTGACATTTATCTGCGGCGGAGTATTTTTGGACTCCGCGCCGTGCTGTAAAAATAAAATGGCAAAAACCGCATGGCCCAACCGTTGCGCCGGGATGGGGGCGTTGCGGGGGCCGCGCCCCCGCAGAGGGGGTAGCGGAAGACGGCTCAAACCCTGCAAACCCATAAGCAGACGCAG
>JAIRNN010000014.1 GCA_031257995.1 Spirochaetaceae bacterium
CGCCAGTTTCAGCGCGTCTTCCTTGCCCGCCGCGCAGATAACCGGCAGATGACGCGCGTTCAGCGCCCGCGCCCGGCACCCCGCCGCCTTCTCCGCCTCCAGGCACGCCTTGTCCCCGGTCTTCAGTTTCCCATACAACTTAAGCCGTCCCTCAGGCGGCGTTTTTCCCTGATAGAAAACCCTCTTCTCCTCGGGTTCCAAGTCCCCCAGCGCGTCCGCCTTCCCCGTCCGGGTGATGACCGCCGTCTCCCGCGTCCGCTTGCCCAGGTCAATCCCCGCATACCGTCCTTTCTCTACTGCCGTGTTTCCGCTCCTTACTATAAAATAAGGGCCGGGAGCAATTATCAGGCGTGACGCGCCGTACTCCTGTTCGCCGTCCCGCCGGGGCTCCGCCCTGGCGGCGGCATTTTGTTTTACGGCGGCCGGAGCAAGATTAATCTTCACGGCGAGGTTCCTCCGGTTCCCCGGATTTCCTCACGGCGAATAGCAGCCTGCTAAGCAAACGTGTTTGCACGGCTCTCCAGCCCCGTCGGACCAGAGTATCACTTGTTCCCAATAATTTAAAGTATAGCATCTTCGCGGTTAAATTTATGACGTTTGCGGTCAAGTCTATCGTAAGGGGTGGAGGCGGGGACATGCTCCTCGCCGGGATCGGGGGCGTTGCGGGGAGGCTTGCCTGAATCCCCTTTGGGGTTAATCCCCCGTTTCAGGGACTCACTCTGGGACGGGGAATTTTTGTTTAAGTTTTTTTTGGATTGGAGAGAGAGGTGGAGAAAAAGGAAGTGAAAACTCCGCGTACATCCGTCTCATCTGTATTTATCCTATGTTATTTTATCAAGCAGAAACCGCCTCTTCCACCAATTTTTTTATTTTATAATAACGCAGCTTCTTTGCCAAAGCCTCGTTACTCATCCCACAGTAATATTCCCGCCGCTTCATCAGCAGCCGCGCCAGACCCGCTGTCTTCCGCGCCGCCGCCGCGCTCTTATTCTTGTTCATCCCCCCGTCAGTTCCCCATATTTCGCGAACAACGGCCCTTTCCGCTCCTCGCCATCGCCCATACCCCCTCCAGCACGACAGCCCGGATCGGGCGGCAAAAATGACTCCCCTATGCTCCCGTACCGCTCCGTTTCCCACGAACAATCAGCCCGCGGCGTTAACCCGGAATAATTGGCCGCCTGCCCGGCACTGCTGAACTGCTCCCCGTCCCCGGATACGCCGGTAGTCCCCCCGCTATTTCTATCCCTGTTCCGGGGATACTCAAGATATGCGGCGCAAGCTCATTGCTCTTCACCCGCTCAGCCGCTTTCTCCTTACATCCCCTCAAGCCGCGTTTCAATCACTTTGAACCGATCCTCTAGCAGACAGGCGTATCCCCGAAGCTCCTCAGGCAGATCCCCGTGCCGGGCAGCCCTCCCTTCCGCGTCCTTCAGGTCCTTCTGCGCCGCACCGGTGATCCCTGCCTGACCATAGAGCGCGCACGACCGGTTTATTGCCGCCGTCCACTCCTTTTTCAGAAACTCCTTCACCGGTATGTCCGAACGAAACGCCTCATCCTCCCCGCCCGGAAGCGGCGCGCCGCTCCTCCTCAGGCGTGTCCCTCAGGCGCTTTGCGGTCTTCAGCGCGTCCTCTTTGTCCGTCTTCTTCCGGCTCTTCCAGATGATCCGCAAATCACCAGAATTTAACAGCGTTACCGTACAGCCCGCTTCCTTCTGGAGCGTCCGCGCCAGCCGGTTCCCGTAACGGCATTCCTCGAAGCCCACCTCATCGGTCTTTCGCAACAGCGACACCAGTATCTTCCGGCCTTTCTCATCCGTCGTTAGCCCGTGCAGCCCAGTCTTGTCACCATCCACGACGCATACTTCCATCGTCCGCTTCGCCGGATCAATTTCCCCAGGCCTTCTTGCCATTTCCTTCTCCTCCGTAGAGAATTGGCGGAACAGGGGTCCCCGCTCGGGGCAAGCCAAGATCCTGTCCGGGGCAGCGGCGCCGAAACGCCGCTCCTCACTTTTTTCTTCGGCCGCCGTTGTGATTAATATCTGTGACGAGGTCTGCCGGGAGTTTCCCCCTGGCCGTTCCCTCCCTGCACGGAACAATCGGCACTGGCCCCTGTACACAAGCGGATACAAGTTACCCCTTTTACAAAATATCATAAAGTATCTGTGAACCCTCTTCATCTGTGTACATCTGCCCTATCCGTGTTCATCTGTGATTAAACGTGATAAACCCCGTGATAAAGACCCATGATGAAGGCAGGGGTCTTAGGGGTGGAACCCCTAGGAGGGGGTAGCGTAAGCCCGCAGGGCTGGAGCGAGGGGAAGACTTCCCCCACCATTTTCCCTTTTCCATTTTCAATTCCTCGTAGGGGCGGTCCCCCTCTTTAAATTTTCTTGGTAGAAGCATTATAATCTGTGTCCATCTGTGTAATCTGTGGACAAATATTCTTAAGCTGTTGACAGTATTGATGAGGATAGCGTGATGCGGAAAGAAGTGCTGCAAATGAATTTGATCCGGGAGGTTTTTCACTATCAGAGCCGGTTTGACGGGGCGACGATGGTGTTTAAGGTGGATTTTCCGGTTACCGAGGGTAAGACTTTTCCCTATTTGATGAAGGATATCGCGCTGCTCGTGCGGTCGGGGATTCGCGTGGTCATCGTGCCCGGCTCGAAGGAGTGGATTGACGCGGTTTTGGAGAAGTACAACATCGTAACCGGCTACTACGAGAACGAACGGATCACCAGCGAAGAGGCCATCCCCTTCATCGAGATGGCGGCTTTTCACGTCGCTACCAAGTTTGTTTCCCAGTTGTCGGGGTGCCGCGTGGACTCCTGCCTCGGCAACTTCGTGCGCGCGCGCGGACGTGGGGTGATCTTCGGGGTCGATATGCGGTACACGGGCTTTGTCGAAAAACTGCTCGCCAAGCCGCTACTCAAGATTCTCGATGCCGGGATGGTGCCGGTTTTGCCCTGCATCGGCTGGAGCGCGTCAGGGAAGCCGTACAACGTTTCCAGCGACGAGCTTGCCCTGTCCGTTTCCCGCGAACTGGGCGCGGTAAAACTCTTCATCATCACGAGCGGCAAGCCCCTTGACCAGTCCCGTTTTGCAATCCCGCGCGGCATTGAAGTTGACGCGAACGGGAGCAATGTCCGCATGACCCCGAACGAGACCCAAGCCTTTCTTATGGCCAACATCGAGGCCCGCCGTCTTTCCCAACAGGAGAGCCTTACGCAAAACCTCCGCCTCGCCCTCACCGCGATAAAAAGCGGCGTTGAGCGGGTACACATCATCGACGGAAGCGAGGAAGGCTCCCTGCTCCGCGAACTCTTTTCGAACCGGGGCGCGGGCGTGATGATCTACTCCGACGACTACGAGGCGATTCGCCCGTTACAAACTAACGAAATCCCCGATGTGTTGAGAATCATGGAACCGCTCGTCGAAACCGGCAACCTGCTGAAACGCACGGCGGAGGACATTCTCAAAAAGAAAAACGACTATGTGGTATTCGAGATCGACGGTTCCGTTCACGCCTGCGGCGCGTTGCACGAGTGGGGTGAGGGCCAAGCCGAAATCGCCGCGCTTACCACCGATGCCGCCCAACCCGGCATGGGCGACCGCATCGTCCGCTACTTTCTCGACAAGGCCCGCGACCGCAAACTGAGGCGCGTCTTCGTCCTCACCACCAAAACCCAAGACTGGTTCGAACTCCACGGCTTCAGCGAAACCACCGTCGACAGCCTTCCCTCCGCCAAACGCAAATTATACGACTATGAACGCAAAAGCAAGATTTTTGCGCTTGAGTTGTAAGCCCCGAAGCGGCTTTCCTTGGAGGCGGCGTCTGGGAAAAGGGCGGCGATTTCCCCTATGGGAGAGGGAAAGCCCGTCTGCTATCTTAGTCACAAGGAATAAAAGAGGGTCAAGAGCGAAATATGTTGACTATATAGTTGTTCTACTATAACTATTCTGCCGTTTTTGTTACCGGGGGCGGGGTGTCCATGACACCTTCGGGGGCGGGAAACCCCCGCAGAGGGGGTAGCGAGGGGGAGACTTCCCCCACCTGATTGGCAAGCAACGTTTTTCGCCCACTACCGAAAAAAGGGGACACCCAATGCCGTACGCGAAACGTTGAGCGTGTTTTGCCATTCCTGCGGCACGGTGCCCAAAAATGATTTAAGGTAAATAAATGCAACAGGGCCCGTCTCCCGCCGGGTAGAACCGGGCGGTTGCCCGCCCGGAACCCCCACAGACCCGGACGTGCCCAATTTTCGTACCGCAGGTACGCGGCATCCGGTTCTTCCGGAAAAAGTTTTGCTAAACGTAAGAGTGTACTATCTTAGGGTACGGCAAGGGACAGGCTTTCAGGTACGTCAGGTACTGCCACCAGTACAGACTTCTCTTGTCTGACCGCCGGTTCAGCCATTTGAACCATATCTCCCGTATCCTCAAGAAAAACCGTTCAAGGCTTTTGAAGTTCATCGTTATGCCGTAGTATTCGTAATGTCCCTTCAGCTTCGCGGTCAGTTCTTTGTACTGCTCCGCCCTGCTTTTGCCCCGGTTCTTCCGGCACCATTGGGTTATCGCCTGTATCGACCTGCGCAACCGTTTTTTGTCGGTCTTGCGTCCCACCATCCACTTCCCCTTCTTCAACTTCATCCAGTAGTGGGTAAACCCCAGAAAGGTGAAACTCCCCTTCCTTTTCCCGGATCCGTCTTCCGGTTCGGTAAACCCTATGAGTCTGGTCTTCTCCGGGTGTATCGTTAGGCCGTATTTCGCAAAACGTAAGGCCAGTACCTTCATTATCCGTTCCGCGTCATCCGCATACCTCACCATAAATGCCTTGCCTTTCAATCTTGGCTGTACGACCTTTACAAAATATCGGCGATATGACCCCGCCTTGCGGCGTTTCTTTCTCCTGATATGCCACATTCCCCCGCTCCATGACCCCCGCGTTCAACCATTTCCCGATTGTCCGCTGTATCACTCCATCGCTTACCCTCAGTCCCAGTATCTCCCGGAGTTTCTCATGCGGTATCGTGTCGAAATATTTGCTGATGTCCATGTCAATGATGTATCCACCGTGGATATTCATACTTTCCTTCCACAGCCGCTCCATTGCCCTCTGGACCTTACCCCAACTGGCAGACACAAAGACAAGCGGGAATTATAACAGGTGAGGAGAAGAAGACGGGAAAGCAAGACAAAGCACGGCGGGTATACACCACGGAATTTAAAGCAGAGGCGGCAGCCCCGGCCGGGAAACACGGGAAACCG
>JAIRNN010000019.1 GCA_031257995.1 Spirochaetaceae bacterium
GTATACTTAACAAAAGAAATGTCCACAGATTTCACAGATTAACGCCGATTATAGCCTCTTTAATCTGTGAAAATCAGCGTAATCAGCGGACTTTTTCCAAAAGTAAACGCATATGGGAAGTCTCCCCCTCCGCTCCAGCCCTGCGGTTTTCCGCCACCCCCTCTCCTTTTCTTGTCGTGGAAGCGGTATACACAGGCAAAGACATTCAACACTCTCGTAACGCGGGACTACTTGACAAAATTTTTACCTGTGTTATATACTGATGAATAGCTTTTTATGCCTTAGGAGGATTTTCTGGCAGATAGAGATTTACGGACAAACCAGCAGATTCGTGTGCGGGAGGTGCGGCTCATCCAGGACGATGGGGTGCAGGTCATTCTCCCGACGATACAGGCGCTTGAAAAGGCGCGGTCGCTTGGTCTTGATCTGGTGGAGGTTGCGGCGAACGCGAATCCGCCTGTTGTCAAGATCATGGATTATGGAAAGTTCAAATTCGAGAACGAGAAAAAAAGTCGTGACTTAAAGAAAAAGCAGAAGCTTGTAAAACTGAAAGAGATTCGTATGCAGCCTAAGATTGATGAGCATGACATCAATTTCAAGAGCAAGCATATTCGGGAATTTCTCGCCGAGGGTAATAAGGTGAAGGTAACGATCCGCTTTCGCGGCCGTGAACTCGCTCATACCGAGTTGGGGCGCGATGTTTTGCAGGATGTATTGACGAGACTCGAAGGGGATTACATTATCGACAGGCTGCCCGCAATGGAGGGGCGTTTTATGTCGATGATACTAAACCCCAAACCTAAGAAATAGAGGAAGATATTATGCCGAAGATGAAGACAAGGCGGAGCGCGGCAAAGCGTTTTACGTTCACGGGAACGGGGAAGGTTAAGTACAAGAAGCAAAACTTGCGCCATATCCTGACGAAGAAGTCGGCGAAGCGGAAGCGCAATCTGCGCCATGCGGGGATTCTTGCTGCGGAAAACGTGCCCGTGATCCGCAGAAAATTGTTGCCGAACGGGTAAGCAAACGGGAAAAGAGGAGTTTATATGTCACGTGCAGTAGATGGCTCGAAACGAAAAGAGCATCGCAAGAAAATTCTCAAGCTGGCTAAGGGGTATTGGGGACGACGGCATTCCAATTATAAGACCGCCAAAGACGCGGTTACCAAGGCGTTGTGGTACGCGTACCGCGACCGGCGCGACCGCAAAGGCGATTTTCGCCGTCTCTGGATTATCCGTATCAACGCGGCGGTTCGCCCGTATGGGATTTCCTATTCGCGGTTTATCGCCGGGTTGAACAAGGCTGGTGTTACGCTTGACCGGAAGGCGATCTCCAATCTCGCCATAGAAGACGAGGCGGCCTTTAAGGTGCTGGTCGAACAGGTTAAGCGGGTGCTCGAAAAGTAAAAACTATTCAGGAGCGTGCCGGTTCTGTTGACATGTGCGGCGGGGCGGCGGTTTCTTGCAGGAGGGGAAAATAATGGTAACTATTGAACAAGTGGAGCTTCTGGAATCTAAGGTTTCCAAAGCGATTGAGTATGTGAAGCGGCTCACCGCCGAAAACAAGCGGCTGAAGGAGACTTCCACCCGGCTCGTATCCGAGAACGATGTGCTGTCTGGCAAACTGGATGGTTATCAAAAGCGTATTGCCGAGCTTGAAGTGATACTTCAAGGGTTCAAAAGAGACCAGGAACGTATCGATCGGGGCATCATTTCCGCGATTGAGCGGCTGAATCTCTTTGAAGATATGGTTGGTGAAACGGTTGCTGGGGACGGCGCGTCAATCGGTACGGTGGTTGACGGCGGAGCGGAAAGGGAAGAGCCTTCCGGAGCCGTGCCTTTACCCGCTTCTGCCGTTCCGCCGCCGGTTACTACCCCGTCCATAGCCGCATCCGCAGGGATTCCAGCAGCGTCCGCGTTTCCGGGGCCTGTCCCTTTCGAACCCGCTTCTGCGTCTCCTGTCGAAGATGAGGAGATCGCGGATGGAGCGTACGGTGTTGCCGGTTTGTCTGAACTGTCTGAAATGGAAGCCGACAATGATGCCGGACCGGAAACCTCGGATGAAACGTCTCGTGAAACGGAAACCGATGCGAACGAACAAGACGGCTTGAGCGAAGACGATGAAGACGAGTTTCTTGACGCGCTGAAGCATAATCGTCCGCCCGGTTTGGGACAGGCTGCCGCCGCTTTCCATGAAAATGCCGGGCAGTCGTCTGAAAACCTCCTTGAAAAACCTGCCAACGGCCTTGAACTGGATATTTTCTGAAGTAGGTGTATGCAAAAGAATTCCCTGCGCATCGATGTTTTGGGAACCTCCTTCACGATTGTTGCCGATGCCGACCGGCTCTACCTTGACAGCCTCCTCAAACGCTACAAGCTGAAAATTGAGGAAATCCAGAAAAGCGCAGGCGCCGATGACCCGCTCCGCATCGCCATTCTTACCGGATTTGCTCTTTATGACGAGATCGAGCAAATACGTTCCGGCAACCCGGCGGGACAAGGCCGTTATGAATATATGCGTATCGGAGAACGGCTGGACGACCTTTCTTCCCAGATTGACGCAGTGATCGGCGACAACCCGATCCCCTCGCAACCACGTGAAAAAAGCGACCGGGTCTACCTCCTGAAAAACGAGTTTAAGCATTACGACTGGGGATCGGCCAAGTGGATACCCAATCTTTTGGGCCTTGACAACGCGGAGCTTCAACCTTGGGCCGAGATGTGGATGGGAACACACCCCGGCGGCCCATCCCATGCGGATTGTCCCGGCGGCATTGTCCCGTTGAAACACATCTCAGGCGACCTTCCCTTTCTCTTCAAGCTACTCGCGGCGGAAAAGCCCCTGTCGATCCAGGCCCATCCCAACCTTGAACAGGCATCCACCGGGTTTGTGCGGGAAAATGCCGCTGGAATTCCCTTTGACGATCCGGCCCGCAACTACAAGGACCCAAACCACAAGCCGGAAATCCTCTGCGCGCTTACCCCCTTCACCGCGATGGCCGGGTTCCGCGAACGGCGACACATCGTCGAACTACTCGACACCTTCGCCTGTTCCGCGCTGGCCTCCCTACGGCGAGAGCTGCACGAAGAAATGTCCGACGAGGCGGCCTACCGGGGCTTTTTAAACAATCTCTTCGGGATGCCGCAAGAACGGAAAGACGAACTTTTATCTTACATCGCCCGACAGATCGACGAGGTAAAAAACCGCGCGTCCGCCTACCGCACGGAATGGGAACTCATCGAAACATTTCACGCCTGTTTTCCCGGCGACCCATCGGTCATCGCGCCCCTCTACCTTAACGTTATCGAGCTGAATCCCGGCGAGGCGGTCTATGTCCCCGCCGGAATCCTTCATTCCTACGTACACGGCTTCGGTGTGGAACTCATGTCCCCATCGGACAACGTGTTGCGCGGCGGCCTTACCCCAAAATGGGTTGACACGGCGGAACTCCTTAAAATCCTCGAACTCCGCGCGTTCAAGCCCGATGTCCTTGAGCCGGTGCGGATCAACGACACCTGTGCCGCCTTCCTTACCCCGGCAAGAGAATGGACGCTCTCCGTGATACGTCAGACCGATGAACGCCGGGAACATCAAGAACGCTTTCCTGAAGCAAGAGACTCGATCATCATCGTTACCGAGGGCCGCCTTGCCGTTACCTTTTTCGACGGGAATGGCGACCTCATCCTCGAACGCGGCGAAAGCGTCTTTATCCCGGGATACGTCAGCCGCGACAGCTTCGCGCTCCGAGGCGCGTTCACCGCATATACCGCAAGCCGCGGACTGTAACATCGTGAAACTGCTCGTTGATGCCGATTCCTGTTCTGCCGCCGCCCGCGCCATTATCCAAAAACGCGCCGCCAAAGAGAACATCCCATTACACTTCGCCGCAAACCGCCCCATTCCCTTCGACCTCCCCTACCATCCGCTTGTCGAAACGGGCATTTTCGTGATGGAAGTTTGCCCGGTTGAGAAAGATGCCGCCGACAACCGCCTCGTCGCGCTTGCTCAAGAAGGCGACGTCGCCGTCACCCGCGACATTCCCCTCGCCGCCCGCCTCGTCAAAAAAAACGTCCACACCCTCGACGACCGGGGCCGCATCTTCACCCAAGAAAACATCCGCCACTGCCTCTCCCTCCGCAATTTCAACATCGCCATCGCCGGCAACGGAAGACCCGAACGCGCTGCCTCTTATGGCGGCAAAGAAAAAAAAACCTTCGCCGACAGCCTCGACCGGATCATAACCGCCGCCACCAGCCGGGAAAGCTCTCGGGCGCAGTCTGATGTGAAATCGTAGTGGTTCCCCTCTATCGCAGGACTCCGCTCCTAAGGAAGCACTGATTAAATCCAGAAAACCTCGTTTTTAGCGCGTTTTACCGTGTCTTTACGGCGTAAAATGGGTAGTGGGCGAAAAATGTTACTTACCAATCAGGTGGGGGGCACCCAATGCCGCACGAGAAACGTTGAGCGTGTTTTGGCATTCTTGCGGCACGGTGCCCATAAATGATTTAAGGTACGTAAATGCAACAGGGCCCTGGGCCGTCCCCGCAACGCCCCTGGGAGCAAAGACGGCAGTTGTAGCAGAACAACTATATAGTCAACTTATTTCGTCCTTTACCGTAAAATGAGGGTAAAAAATAATTAATCAGCGTTGCCCTAACGGTATCATGCCCTCTGCCGCCACGACACCTAAGCAGTCCGGGGCAACAAGTTGCCAAGTCCCATTTAGTATAGTGATCGTGCCGGAGAGCCGCTATCACAGTAATATAGTACAGTGAGTACATAACAGTCCCCCGTCCTTGTTGCTTAACTTGTTGACAATGGGAGACTTCTCCCTCTTTTTCTATCTTTCTTGCAACAAGCGCAGAAAACCGGGATAGGTTACGTCGGCGGCTTCCGATCCCGCGATGGTGACGGGGCCTTCCGCGCCCAGTGCCGCGACGGCAAGGGCCATCACGACACGATGGTCCCCATGGCCATTGACAAAACCACCCCGGAGTTTTTTCCCGCCGTGAATCACGAGCCCGTCCGGCAATTCGGTGATGTCCGCGCCGAGTTTAGACAACTCTTCGCGCATCACGGCGATGCGGTCGGTCTCCTTGATCCGCGCATGGGCCACGTTTATGAGCCGTGTCTCCCCCGCGCAGTAACAGGCAAGCACAGCGGTAATCGGGAGAAGGTCGGGTGTCGCGTTGAGGTCAACTTCGCCCAGAGGAGAAAGCGGCGGCTGACCCTTGCCTGCCTTAGCCAACAGGTCAAAGAACAATTTGTCCCCCTGCTCATCGTCAAAATCGAGACCCGTAAGCGTTACCTTCCCGCCGCTCACCGTCCCCGCGCAGGCCGGAAACGCCGCCGAGGAAAAATCCCCGGTAACCCCGGCATTTATCGGCACATATCGGCCGCCGCCCCGTATCGCGATCACCGCCGGCACCGTCCATTCGGATTCATCCGGCACCGTAACGCCGCCCGATTCACGTCTGCCCGCAACATTGTTAGCAAGATACTTTTTCAGATAAGAAAGCGTCATCTTGATATAGGGAAGCTCGTTGAGTAACGGGATCGTGATGTTCACCGTAACCTCAGGCGGGCAGAGCGGCATGGCGAGAAGCAAGGCCGAAAGATACTGGCTCGTGGGACAGGGCAGCGTAACGTTCCCGCCGTGAAGTGGGCCGCATATCGTAACCGGAGTACAGCCGCCATGAGACGTAACCCGCGCACCCAGCGTAGAAAGCGCCTCCAGCAGGGGGACGGCGGAACGTTTGGCAATCTGTTCGTCCCCGGTAAACGCCACCGGCGCGTTCCCCAGCGCGGCAAACGCGAGACCGAAAAACAGCGTTGTCCCGGAATTCCCCACGTTAATCGTCTTAGGCGCGTCATCCCACTTTTCAGGTGGCTTCCCGGCAACCACCAGTCTGCGGAGAGCCCCGTCCTCCGCCACCTCCTTGATCTCCGCGCCAAACATGCGGCAAGCCGCGATACAGGAACGGGCATCCAGCGAGTCAAGCGGATACTCCAGCGTTGAAACCCCCTCCGCTGCCGCCGCGAGCAACAGCGCGCGGATCGTATGCGACTTTGACGCGGGCACCCGCAATGTCCCGCTAAACCGGTGCGGTGTAATCGTACTCTGCATAGCGATAGTATACCAGAACAGCGGAGTAAAAACTCTGTGTCCATCCGTTTATTCTGTGGTGAAAGTGATTCTATGTCATCTGCGGTTTCATAAGTTTTCATGCCTTTGTGATTCACCCGCCGAAATGCCTCATTTTAAAATGTTACCGGAAGGCATGGATGCCGTCTCAAGGCTGCGCCTTGAGATTTAGAATATGTTACCGAAAGCTATTCCTGTGTTTTGACGAGGTTTGCCTTGGCGAGCCGCTGACGCAAACGGAGGACAGCGCTGCCGACATTTTGCCGCAGTTCCGCCGGATTGTAAAGGGAGATCTGATCCCTGAGCGCGTTCTTGTACTCCGGTGGCAAGCCGGCGCGTTCGGAGAGCCTGACGAACGGGCTCCTGGGTTCGTCGTAGACATTGATCTCTTTTGAGCCTGCCCTGGTTTTACTTTTGAGTTTTTGGGCGGGCATGAAGAAGTTGAGGAAAGAGCTTATAGACGGCGGCCGGGAGGGACTGCCCCTCAAGCCCTTCGAGCCTGTCGTAACCGGCGTATTCGCGGACAACGGCGCCGTTTTTTTACTTTACGAAACAGTTGTCGTTTTTCTTGTGGTCTCAGGTTTGCGCCGGGTCCGGGATTGCCGTCAATGAGCGTTGTTTCGGGCGCATGGCCCCATTATATGGGAAAAAGGAGCGTTAGTTCAGATGGGGGCGTTCCCCCTTCAGGGAATGGATAATGGAGAATGTGTCATTTTCAATTTTGAATTATCCGTTTTCCATTCCCCCGAAGGGAGACGATGGGGGGCGTTGCGGGGGGCGAGCCCTCCGCAGAGGGGGATGCCGTAAGACCGCAGGCCTGGAGGCAGGGGGAGGCTTCCCCCTGCATGATATTATAGAAGGAAAGAGGAACCCCGAAGACGGCTGCTGTCTGGAAAACTGAGCCGTATCGGGGTTGTCAAGACAAGGAAAAGGGTAACGCTTTTTTCGCGCCTAGTCCTCTTTGTTATAAATGGGGAAAATCCCAGGCTGTCCCGTGTGGAAGGGCTTATTTTATTTGAAGGAGGACTTTTATAAATAAAAAGTTCTTTCTTTTTGGAATGACCGTTCTTTTGAGCGTGTCATTATTTTTAATCGGTTGCCCGACGGAGCCCGAGGAGAAGACCGTTACAGTGACGGAGATGATCCATCTGGATGAGGCGGTCGCCTCAGAGGTGAACTTCCGGCCCTTTCTGGCGAATGACGGGAAACCTCTCGCTATCGGGGTTAGCTCGTCTTGCCTAGGTGCTGGTCTGACGGTTCCCTACGGGAAGGCCGTCTACATTCTGGACGGAGCCGCGCTGACCCTTGGGGCTAACAATCTCGCGGTTGACGGCATCGTGTACGTGGGTAGCGGCGCGGGGCTGTCGGCTGCCAGTACCGGCAAGGTCAAGGTTCCGAAGGCCGGCGGGCACGTTTACGTGGTAAAGGGCGGGACGCTTTCCGTAAAGGACAAGCTTTCCGTGAGCGACGGCGCAACGGCTGAGGCGACGCTGCTGGGAACGGCAAAGGCCGGTTTCACAGCGGCATCGATGCTGACACTCGGCAGTACTGCCGCAGTAGCCGACATCAAGAATATCCTGGGGCTTCTCAGTGTGGGAATCGTGAACGCGGACGCTTCAACGGCGGTTGTCGCGTTACTGCCGGCAGCGGACTTTAAGACCCTCGTGTCCGCGTCGAAGCGGCTTTTGATTACCGCGAACGGGACGGAGACCGGACCCGCGCTCAGTGTTCCGGCGGGGCTTGCGCTTACCACTGGCGAAACACTCGGCACGGTAACCACGCTCACGTTGAACGGGACGCTTACTGCCGCCAGCGGGACGTTTGCCGGTCTTGCCACTGTCACCGGTACGGGTTTCCTCACAGCGGGCGCGGTGGGTGTTGCCAAAGCGCCGCTCATCATTGAGAGTGCCCTTATCGGGGCGAGCCTTGCCTCAACCGCCATCACCGACGATAACCTGGTGATTCCAGCAGACGCCGTCCGCATTTTGACCGGCGCGGCGGCCCCGTCAGGGAACGTTACGGTGAACGGCGAACTTGAGGTGAGCGGCGCGGGCAGTCTCACGGTGGCTACGGGTAAGAACCTTGTGGTTGCGCCGGCCGGCACGCTGTCGGTGGGTAATGGTACCAACGACGTGATATTCAAGAAGGCGACCATCGTTTCGGTAAGTACGGGCGTGGTTCTTGCCGGGTCGATCTGGACGGCTCCGTTTTTAGCGACCGATTATCTGATACTCGCGGAAGGTGGCTCGCTTACGACTAAGGGTACCGGCAAGGCGACATTTGGCACGACATTGACGACGTTTGACGGCGCGGGTTCGTAGACCGCTTCGGCAACCGGGGGCGCGGCGCAAGCCGGAGTGCCCGGGGTGAAGATCCTCGCCGATGCCAACGGCTCGGCCATCTCGTTGAACGCGGGCACAGGCGCCTGGACAGCGGCGACTCTGACGGCAGGGGGTGCCAGTCCCAAGATTACCCAGGCGGCAACCGCTGGCAGTAAGGTCACCATCGCGGTGAATACCACGATCGCGCTGGGCGGGACTAGCGCCGCCACTCTCGGCAGCATCGTCATTACCGGTCATGACTCCAACCCCGCCGAATTAGCATTTGCTGATACCGCTACGTCTGTCGTAACAACCGGCAACACGATGGCTGCTACTCCGTTTGTATCCGCAGCCTCAATCGGCACCAAGACTTTTGCGGCGGGTAGCTCCGGCAAAGCGGCGGTTTACACCATTAACAGTAACGCTGCCGGTACATTCGCCGGTCTGAAAGGTGGTACGGATGGCTATGGGATAAAAGCCGGCGATGCTTCCAACACCGTTGCCATTAACAGCGCGGCGACTGTCGCCTAATTCGGAACGTGTCCCTCGGCGCACGTCGCTGCCGGGGTTTGGCGGGACGGGGAATGGCTCCGTCCCCGCCTAACGTGAGCTAAATGGTACAACTGCCAAACGGCAACCACTACGACACCTAAACAGTCCCCGCCCCAAGACACCGTGCCATTTAATTTATTTTCTGCCAGACAAAGCCATCACACTAAACGGTACACCGACACCCCAACACAGTAAACGTTGCCATTGACATAACGGCGATGATTCCGGTAGCATGGCGGACAGGAATAATATGCATACAAACGCCGTAAAACTCATTGGCGGAATAGCGCTGGCGGTGCTCTTTTTCGCAAACAATTTCGTGCTTTTTAATTTGACGTATGTATTTACGTTTCTCGCCATGACATTATATGTCTTGCTGAAAAAAAAGGCCGGAAAAACAAAGATACTGTTTTCGGCGATATATTTAATGATTATGGTCTTTCAGGTGGTGTATAACTCATCGGTGATGTCCTCTGAAAAGAACAGCCCGTTTAATTCCGTGCTGTCCAGAGTGGTCGGAACCATATTTGTTCTTGCGCCGTTTTTAGTGAACAGAATATTTTCAAAAAATAAAAAATCGTTCCTGCCTTCGGTTCAGGATATAACGGTATTTACTTTTAACGAAGTGGTTGGAAACATCCATAAAATAAAAAGAATAATGGAAAAAGGGCGGGCAAGTTTATCAAAAGACAACATTGACGAATTGTTAAAGGATATGCCTCATCATGACTCTTTTCGCTATATCAACAAGGGTAGCCTTACCAAAGCATATTTTGATTTGGCCTATCAAACAATGGACGATGAACATATTTACCTTGTCATTTCCAACACAGGAAGCCCCGCCAGTGAAATTATCTCAATGTTTACGGGAAAACAGTACAATCATGCGTCAATATCGTTTGACAGAACATTAAAGACCATTGTAAGTTACAACGGCGGGGAACGAATATATCCGCCCGGCTTAAACATGGAAATACTAAACTATTTTAATAAGAAACCGGATGCGTCAATCATTGTGTACAGTTTGCCGGTACCGGCTGAGAAAAAACAAAAAATCATTGACAAAATAAACGAGATAAACAAACAAGGAAACGCCTATAATTTACTGGGGCTCGTATTCAAATTTTCATTCAAGCCCAATATCATGTTTTGTTCACAATTTGTATACCGGATGTTAAAAGATGCCGGTTTGCATTATTTTGAGAAAAAAGACGGGCAGGTAAAACCCGTGGATTTAATAGAACTCGACTATTACCGGAAATTGAACTATGAGTACGAGATAAAGTTTAATGAAAGGCAGTCGGTAATTCCTAGCGCAACTCAAATAATACCTCTTTTGGTGTAAAAAAGTCAAGTGTCTTTCGAGGTCTTTCATTTAATTTTCTTGCTATTTGTGAAATTGAGCGTTGGT
>JAIRNN010000027.1 GCA_031257995.1 Spirochaetaceae bacterium
GTAACCAGCTTTCGTTCGAAGCCGCCCCCAAATCCCCGTCTCCGTCCGCTTAACCGCCCCGGATCACGGCCCAAAAGGGGGTTTCAGCACACCTCAAAGCTCCCGGCCAAAGGCGGCCAGGCGAGAGGTCTGTCCCCGCCTTCATCGCAGGCCCCCTATCGCGGCCTTAACTACGGCTGAATCACGATTACCCGCCGATGAACGGGTAATCTGTGGGCCGTTGCAACCATTCACAGGGGAACATTGTGGCAATTGCCGGTTCCCTGCTCCGGTACAAGCTGAAAACTTGAGCGGGTTTCCGGCATCTCCCTCTGCGGGGACTGTCCCCTTCACCGGGGACAGCCCCCTCCCGCTGAACGCTCATAAAAAACCCTCCCGAAGGGAGGGTTTTTCCCCGGCAAAGCCGGACCCCAAACAAAGCGGGACAGGGTCTGCCCCCGTCCCGCCTGAGCCCAACGCGCCTTGCGCGTTGGGCCAGCCCCAGCCAAGGCAAATTTATTTGCCCGCAAACTTGTTTGCCCGATGTGCGCCGGGGGATTGATACGCGGGGACAGCCCCAGCCGCCCCCTACACCAAATCATAAACCTTCTGCGCACCGGTAAAGACGGGGCTACCGGAATGCGGCTGATGGACCGTGAACAGTACCGGAAAACTGTCAGCCCGCGCGGTTACCGGGGTCTGCGTCCCGATGAACCGGTAGTTGAAGCCCACCACCACCTGTACCGAAGTCAGCAGGGCTTCGTAACGGGTGCCGGCCAAACCGGACAGGGCCTTTTGCAGCACAGCCTTTTCTTCCCTGGTAGTCTCGTGGAAGGGGCTAAAGCCGTCCGCGTAGGCGGCGGGAGAGCCCAGAGCGTGAATCTTGGCTATGCGGGCAGGCCCGTTAAGCGGTTTGAAAACGCGGATCGGAGCCGGGTATTCGCGGGAGTTGGGGTACACGAGCTTGGCGTTGACGGCGAAGACGTGGTTTGTACCGTTGACCACCTGCGAGGTAACGGAGAGCGGCGTGTAACCCACACCGAGAAGGCCCTTCAGGACCTCGTCAAAAACCTTTTGCGCGTCTGACGTTACCTTGGCAAACGGTGTCCAGCCGCCCGGCTTCAGGTTTGCCGCCGTCTCCGCCCCCGCGGTCAGGGCTTCGTCCGCTTCCGCCGCTTCCACGTCAATGGGGAGGACATCCTCGTACAGGACTTCCGCCGGGACGAGTCAGGGGCGGAACTTTGCGAACTGAACCTCGGCCTTGCCGGCCTTGACCGCATGGAACGTGAAATGTTTCGTTCCGGGAGCGCCGACAAGCCCCGAGGTAGCCGGTGTGTAGGACACGTCTGTCAGCGCGATCCCCTCCAGCTTCACCACATATACGCCGTAACCAGTGGAAGCCGCGTTTGTCTCGCGGTCAATCGTGATTGTGTCTTTAACCTTCATAAAAAACTCCTTGCCCTTAAAGGGTGCCCCCGGCTCCCGCCGGGGGATTGCTTTTGATAAGCGGGGCGGATGCCCCGCCTGAGCCCGACGCGCCTTGCGCGTTGGGCTTTTCCCGGCTACGAAGTGCGCCGGGGGCACGTTCCGAATTAGCTAGCCTTCCAGCCGGGCGTACCCTCGTTGTCAGCGTCGGCGGCCCAGGTGTAGGTCTTGCCACTCACATCGTTTGTGGCTTCCTTAGCACTGGCGTTGGTGTAGAAGTTTACATTGGGCACACCGGATATGTCACCGTTATAGTTCTCACCAGCCTTAAAGAAAGTAAGGTAGCCGGCAGCAACAATTTTGCTTCCGCTGCCGCCCGTTACAGTAGGCCCGCTATCGTCCGATACGATGTTCAACTGGCTGTACTGCGCTATAGTAAGCTGGCCGTTCGCTTCAATATGCAGACTGAGACCATCGCCAATCCAGGTGTTCTTGATAGACCCCGATGCCGCGCCCGGTACGCTAAGAGTTACGTTGCCGCCTATGGTATAGCCTGCGTTGTTATAGGCGAAAGTGGAGCTCTCTGCCAAGCGGTATGTCGCATCAGTATTGTCCTTGCCGCCGATATACGGAGTTGCGTTGCCGTTGAAGTACACCGCGCCGCCCGCTTCCACGACGTCAGCCCCGGTTCCGCCTATGTTGACGCCGGTCCCGTTCCTAATCACGCCGGTTGCCCCAACGGTAATCGTGCCGTCGTTCGTGCCGGTTACGCCGCTGCCCAACTGGCAGGTGCCCGACACTTCAATCTCCGCGTCCTCGGCAACGTTCACGGTCACGCCCTCAGCCACGTCAAGGGTCGCGCCACTGGAAACAGTGAGCGTTACGGGGGAATCCCCTCCGGGCACCGTCAACGTCCCAAACACAACCGCCCTGAGATTTGCTGGAATGGTTGTATCCGCGTCCGGCGTAAGGTTCTTCACCGCCACAATATCGCCGGAAGCAGCCGATGCCGGCAAATCCGCAGCCGCCGTCAGAATCCCGTGCCTTGACACCGCCCGTAACCGTGGTTGCGGAGAAAACCGTAGAAGAGCCGGCGATAAAGTTCGTGGCATCCCCCGCAAACTTCGCGCCCTCGGCAAACGTAACCGCAGCGTCCGCCGCGTTGATGGCCACGTTGTCCTCAAGCGTCACCGTCCCGGTAATCTTGACCGAAGCCTTCTTCAGGTCAACGCTCCCGCCGGAAAGTGTAATCCCGCCGAGCTCCAGCGTACGCCCGTCCGCGACAGCGGCGTCAACCGCCGTCTGAAGCTCGGCGGCAGTCACCGCGCCTCAAACCGTCCCGGCTTGACGTACACCGTTTCCGGGTCCGAATCCGTCGGGCAGTCCGCCAGAACCAATGACACGCCCGCCAGAGCGGTCATAACGATAAAGAACTTTTTCTTTTGCATAAGAAAAGTCCTCCTTCAAATAAATTAAGCCCTCCCCTACGGGACAGCCTGGCCGGGCCCTTTTCGAGCCCGCCCATTTATAAAAAGAGGACTAAACACCGGAAAAGCGATTACTTTCTTTGAAAAAGAAAGTACAATTTCTCCCGCATTTAGTACGCCCCGGGAGCGGCAGGTTTTCCTAGGACTCACCGCCTCCGGGTTTCCCCTCTTTCTTTCCATATAAAGGGGGAAGTCTCCCCCTGCCTCCAGACCGCCGCCCGCAAGCGGGCTTTGGGTCTTACGGCACCCCCCTCAGCGGGGGCCCGCCCCCGCAACGCCCCCATCCCCGGCGGGCGGCCCATGCCGGTGCCCCCCAACAGCAGCCCCCAGCCTCCCGCCACGCCTCCAAAACAGCAGCCGCCCCAACGGGCCGTGCCATTTAGTATGGTTAACTAGGGGCAGGAGCAGCGCTGTATGCGGACGGCGTTGCGCGCCGCAAGCGCCGCCGCCGCTGAAGGGAAGCAGTACTACCAAAGGTAGCTCGCCCCCGCCCCCAATCGAAGGTGTCTGCGACACCCGCCCCCATCCCGGCGAGGAGCCTGTCCCCGCCGCTATCCCCCACTAGCGAAACACTGCCTGCCGCCACGCTCTCTAAACAGCACTCGCCTCAACGCAAATCCCCCCGCACTAAATGCCACACGCCCGAAACAACGCTCACCGAAGGCAATCCCAGGCCCGGTGGGAAACCCGGACCAGCTATGTTACGGAAAGCCGTCCACGGACAACCCATCGTTCTGGTTTTAGGAGGAGGGCTGACGTGTTTATGAGCGTTGTTTCCGGCGCGGCCCATACGCCCGAAACAACGCTCACCAACGGCAGTCCCAGGCCCGGTGGAAAACCCGGACCCGATGAAAACGGAATGTCATCCACGGGCAGCCCTTCTTTTTCGGTTTTTCGGAGGAAGGCCGCCCGCGTTTGTGAGCGTTGTTTTGGGGGCGCGGACAACCCGCGAAACCCGGAATAATGAACAGTGAAAAGAGGGGAAAACCCCGTGAAAAAGCCCTAAACAGGGCCTAAAAGCGGCTAAAAACCCGTTTGAGGATGGATTTGGATGTATGGGGGGAGGGGATATTTTGGGACACCCCCGTCCCCGAGGACCTA
>JAIRNN010000049.1 GCA_031257995.1 Spirochaetaceae bacterium
ATGTGGAACACGGAACGAAACAAGGCGGTAAAGAAAATCAACTGGAGATTTACCGCTGAAGACGCGGGAATAAAACTTCATAGACTTTACCCGCTGTTTGAAACGTGACAGGCTGCTAGGAAAGCTTGCCGTAACCGGGGCCGTCAAGACAAGGGAAAGGATAACACTTTTTCCGCGTCTTGTCCTCTTTTTATAAATGGGGCAAAAGTCCCAGGCTGTCCCGTATGGGAGGACTTATTTTATTTTAGGGAGGACTTTTATGCATAAAAAGTTCTTTTTATTTGTTATGACCGCTCTGCTGGGCGCGTCATTATTTTTGGTCGGTTGCCCAACGGAACCCGAGGAGAAGATCGTTGACCGGACGACGATGATCTATCTGGACGTGTCGGTTAGCGACGTTGATGTGCTCGAGGGTTATCTGGCGGATGACGGGAAGACGCTCTATATCGGGGTGACGGGTTCTCTTACCCTGAACGAAAACGTGGTATTGCCCGCGAAGAAGGCCGTCTACATCCTGCCCGGAGCTAGTCTGACCCTCAGTACTTACGATCTCACGGTTGACGGCATCGTGTACGTGGGTGGGACGCTGACGGCCACCAATACCGGCGCAGTCAAGATTCCGGGTAGCGGGCATGTCGGTGTGGTCAAGGACGGAACGCTTTCCGTAAAGAACGCGGCTTCTGTGAACGACGGGGCGACGACTCCGGTGACGGTGCTGGGAACGGGAAAAGTCGGCTTCGCCACGGAGACATTTCTGACACTCGCCGACGCTACAAACACGATAGCCAACATCAAGGCGGCACTGGGGTATTTCAGCAACGGGACGCTGACCGTGGCCGCGTCAACGGAGGTTATCGCGTTAAAGCCGAGCGCGGCGGCTGCGGCGTTTGGCGGCCTGGTGAGCGCGTCGAGGCAGCTTGCGGTTGTGGCGGACGGCGCGGAGGACGGAACCGCGCCCGGCGTTCCGGCGGGGCTGGTTCTTACCGTCGCCGACAATCTTGCGGCTGTCGCCACCCTTACGGCGGACGGGACGCTTGCTGCCGCCAGCGGGACGTTTGCCGGTCTTGCCACTGCCACCGGCACGGGTTTCCTCACAGCGGGCGCGGCGGGCGCGGCCAAAGCGCCGCTCATCATCGAGAGCGCCCTTGCCTATGCGGAACTCGCCGCAACCGGTGCCGTCACCGATGCAGGCCTGGTGATTCCGGCAGACACCGCCCGCGTCTTTACCGGCGCGGCGGCCCCGAGCGCCGATGTTGCGGTGAACGGCACCGTTGTTGTCTCAGGCGGCTCTTTAGCTATCGTCGCGGACGGGACCCTTACGGTCGCGGGTGCCGGGAAGGTTACGGCCGGTCCCATCACGATCGGGCCGGGGACGTGGCTGGCATCAAACGCCGGCACGGCAATCGCGCCGGACGTGATCACGCTGGGCGGCAACGCCACCGCCAACACGTTCACCGCCAGCGGCGGGACGGTTACCCTGGGGCAAGACGGCAATAAGCTGACCGTCACGGGCTCCGAGGCGGCAGAAACGCTCGTGACAGGGGCCGCCGCCGGGATCACTGTAAAGGGGGGCCTCGACGTCACGGCCGCAACCGTCGACATTTCAGCGGCGGCCACCGGCGTTATTTCCATGACTGGCGGCGATGTCATGACGCTTTCGAACGGCGGCGGCATAATCGTGGCGGACAGCGCAAACGCGACAGCTACGAACACCTGCGGCATTGATGATCTTACTATTGGGACCGGTGTCACGGTTAAGGCTGCGGCAGCCGGGGCCGCACAAGATGCCAGCGGCTTTACGGGCTCAGCCAGCGCCAGCACCATTACGGCAAGCGGTGACGTTGATATCAGGGACGGTCTCACGACCGGTTCCTAATTCGGAACGTGCAGCCCGGCGCGCTTCGCAGCCGGGGCTGGTCCAACGCGCGTTGGGCTTGGCGGGACGGGAAAATCAGCAAACACGCGATCCCCGTCCCGCCGCATTAATGAAATGGTACGATAACCCCTGTGGGGAAATTGATAATTGAAGACGTTTCAAAACCTCAAACTTTCCCCTTTTTTTATCTTTTTCATATTTTGTAATTTTTTTTCACATTTCCCCCCTTTTTTAACGTCAAAATAAAGCAATACGGCTGGTAACCGCATGTATATATACACGGAGGCATTGTATATGCGGCAAGAAAGAGAATTGGCAGAACATATCTGGTACCGGGTGCAAACATCGGTTAATATCAGCGAGCCCCTGTTCCAGATGCCGGAGGCCAAAGCGCTTTTCCTCGGCGTACTTGGCGAGACGAAAAGGTACTACGGCTTCGATATGCGCGGGCTTGTCATTGAGGACGGGAGCGTGTCGTTCTACATTAAGCCTGACGACGGGCTTAAGCTGCCGCTGATAATGCAGTGGCTGAAACAAACGTTCGCCGTCCGGCTTAACGTGCTGACGGGGAGGCAGGGGCACGTTTGGGGGGGAACGGTACTGGTCGGAGATACTGTGGGAAGGGCCGCCTGAGTGGGCGAAAGAGGTGGACTGGGCGGAAGCGGAAACGTTTGTGGCGGCCACACCGGTAGAGGAGATACTGACGTACCAGTTGAGTTGGGACAGCCCCCGGACGAACGGGAAGGCCAAAGGGAACCGTCTTTCGTTGGAGATCACCCCCAAACCTGCGTCTCCGCCCGGATAACGCGGCCCAAATTACGGCCAAAAGGGGATTACAGACTGCCTCAAGCGTTCCGGCAGGAGATGGCCTCAGGGGAGGTCTGCCCTGTTCCTACGGGGAATTGAAAGAGGCATTATTTTCGTTGGACACCGAGGATAGTGAGGTCGTCGTACTGTTCGTCTTCCTGGACACCGAGGTAGTAGAGGTAGCCGGGGATTTCGGCGGGAGCGGTGCGGGCGCAATACAGCGGGTATTGGATGAAGTGTTTTTTGAGGAAGGCATCGACTTTCTGGTCAACGAGGACGCGGTCTTCGTCACCGGCGTTTGGGTTTTTGAACATACGGAAGACTTTTTCGGCACAGACCATCGCCATGATGAGGTCTTCCGTTGTGCCGGCACAGGCGGCGTAATCAAAATCAAGGGTGCCCTCGCCTTCGGGATTGTGGTACTTGTAGAGTTGATACGAGCCCCGGTTCATTGCGGCGTTGATGATAGCCTCCTGTCGGGCAGCGCCGATTTCTTCGCCGTCCTGACCGACAACATGGGTGTCGTGCGGCGTGTTGCGGGGCGCGCCCCCTTCCCGGCACTCCGTCACCACAAAGTTTTCATCGCGGAACAGCCGTTTTGCCTCTTCCACGCCGTCGGTGTAGAGGAGGAGAATGTCGCCCTTGTTGAACGTCATCGTCTGGACTTTATAACCACCCTTCGTCTCGACCATGGAGTTGGGCAGGACGCCTGTCGCCGGGGTTTCGGGCAAGGTTGCCGTCCGCATCCGTCTCTCGGCCGCGTCAAACCAGTGGATAATATTGTCGCCGGCGTTGCAAAAGTGCGCCCGGCCGGTCTGTGAATCGAATAACGCTAGGGTAAATGCGGCGAAACGGCCCTGAAACCCCAGCGTTTCGATGAAGTCGTTGATCTGGTAGACAACTTTTTCGATACGCATCCCTTCTTCGTCGGCCTTCCACGACCGGAAATGGTTGATAAACATCGTCGCCACCTGAATCATGATGAGGGCGGCAGGGATGCCTTTCCCGGCGACATCGCATTTGATAATCGCAAAGTAGCGGTCATCAAGGGACTGGTAGTCAAAATAGTCCCCGGACACACCTTTCGCTCCCTCGTAGTAACCAAAAAACTCGGCGTGTTCCAGACTTTTGAAGCCGGACGTGAGTTTGTTGTGGTTGCTGTCCAGTTCGAGCGGGATAAACTTCTTCTGTATCTCTTTCCCGATGGAGAGGTCGGCGGCGGCGAGGGCCGCTTTGACGAGGCCGTGGGTCATGTCGTTGATCGTATCGCCCAGCACGGACAACTCGTCTCTCGTCGTGATGCGGATGTCCTTGCCCTCCAGCTTGCTCTTGTCCTCGGTGTCGCGGATGGTCTCGATGTGGGTCACGAGGCGGCGGATCGGGAGGATGATCAGCGTGGCGAGGACGAACGAGCCAATAAAGCCGACAAAGATGGCGATCATCGCGACGATGGCGATGATGCGAAAGAGGGATAGGCGCTGTTCGATGATCCGCCGTTCGATGGTTTTGGTGCTTATTTCCAGCCGGACGAGGCCCCGATAGTAGATGTCCGAACTTCCCTGACGAAAGAGTACCGGCTTAAACAGGATGAACTGTCGGTTGCCGCCCGGCGAGATTTGCATGGTGTATTCGGGTTCGCTGCCGATTTCCCGACTGATCTCGTTCAACTGTTCGGTAAGGCGTATCTCCAAAGCACGGGTGGATACCTGGATGTCAGCGATACGGTTTCGGCTCTCCTCGTCAACGCGCAACGACAGGGACAGCGCCTCTTGAGTGAGGCTGTTGATGCTTTCCGCCAGTCCGCTCACTTCACGGCGCGCCCGCTCGTTCAACTCGCTGGTTATCTTGCGCAGTCCTGGGGTAAGCGCGTCGGTGAGACGGGATACGCCGGGTTGCAAGGCATCCGTGTTGATCTTATTGAAAAGGTCGGGATCGTTAGATGCCCACACATAATCGCCAAATTCCTCGGAACCGATCCCGCCGATTCCGTCGTGGCCGGTGATTGTTACGTAGGCTGCTTCGGGGATCGAAACGCTTTGTTCCGGCAGGTATCCCAATTCCAGTATGTTGTTAGAGGGCAGGAAGGTACGGGCGTTACTGGCGATCCCCTCCAGTAGAACGGTCGAACGTTCCCACAAACTCTGGAGCAACATCTCGCGTTCCGTGACTTCCATCATGATGTAGATGGGCGTGGACACCATGCCGACTACGGCGGTAACGAGCGCGGTTGTGAAAAGAGAGAGTTTAACACGAAGGCTCACGCCCCGTAGCTTTATCTTCGTAGTCCGCCGTTTTCTTTCTACCAGTATTGCCTCACCGCTCAAAACCGCTGCCGTCTCCCTGCGGACAACCGCATGTTCTTTCATTATAACCACGAAACCGTGGATAGAGTAGTAGGCGAGCGCAAGGGAAAAGAGCAACACCAATGCCGGGATGAGCGTTGCCATGTTGAAGGCGACCGGTCTTGAGGGGCGCAAGGTCCACGACGGCTGCCAAATATGGGAGAAATCACCGTATTTTATCGTCTGCGAGGGGCCGATACGCAGAGAGGGGCGAGTCGTGTAACTGCCGCGTACCGGATGGGTAACGCCGACATAGTAGAGCCCGGCGTTCAAGTTTTCCACGAGAGGCGCGGCGATTTCCCGATCCGAGACGACGGTATACTTCCCCGACTGCCAGATAAGTTCCCGTTCGGGCCCTTCTCCTTCCTGTCCCAAAAAGACGCGGGTTATCATCCCATCCCGTGCAAAACCGCGCCCGATGATTCGCAGGGAAAGATCGCCCTGTTCGTCCTGCCGGTAATCCACAAACGTGATAAAGGTATGCGGGACGTATTTATTCGTGCGGAAATAGACAACGCTCATCGGCCCGGTATTCCCCACATGGTCAACCGGAGAAAGAGAAAACCGCCAGACCCCGTCGTCAATGTTGTTGTAGGAGACCCGTTCATCACGGCCTGAAAGAGTGCGGATGTCCCGCAGATACGCGCCCGCCGTTTGGTACCGCGCCTCTGCCATTTGGTTGCCGCCGGTTTCCGTGTCCAGCAATTCGAGGTTCCAGATATAGCCCTCAAGATCAGGGGCGGCCGGCCTTTTCCAGAAAAGCGAGAACGTGTTGGACGTGAGGAAGCCCCGCTCGTCAAACAGAAGCGGAAACATTTCAACCTGTTCGGGCGGCGTGACGTCGCGGATAAAGGTGATGGTTACCGGCTCAGACCAGTTCCCCGCATTGTCCCTGCTCCTCAGCGAAAAATACCACGCCCCGTCCTCGTCCGCATCTTCGCTGATACCGGATGCCGACTCGGGGAGCATCACCTCCTCAGGCGGAACCGCGCCGGGATCCTTTCCCCATCGGTAGGCGTATCCGGCGATACCCGACGAGTCTTCCGCCCCGCGCCAGCGTATCGCCGCCTGAGTGTGGGAAACGGGTTTGCCGTCGGTGAAGTTATCCCCCGCAAGAAAGGGAGGACTCGTGGAAATGTCGGGCGAAAGAAGGTAGAGCCGGTTTTCGCTTTGCCAGAACACATGGAGGTTGTCGTCCACCAAGACCGGCCGCGCCCAAACAGCATCCCCTTCGGACGAAAGCGCCCGGTTCGTCCAGACTCCCTCCGCCCCCCTTTGCGCGAGATAGATGCGGTTTCGCGTGGCGACCCTGCCCCAGGTATCCCGGTCGTCAAACCAGAACACCACCGTTTCTCCCTCGACATTTACGGCTATCGGGTTCTGACATTCCGCGCTACCGCCGTGGATGAGGAAGGGGATTCCTGCGATGGACCCCCCTGTGTCCAGCACCGCCCCGTAAATGGCCGCCTGATAATTACTGTAGCGGCGTTCCCAGACGAGAAAGGGCAACCCGTTTTGGATGGAAAGGTGGGGGCGTTCGTTGTCGAAAATGCCGGGGTCGGCATCCTGATACATGGCCGGATCCTGAAAATTCGTTAAACGCCGGGCGTTCGTCCAAGTGAGCCCGCCATTGACGCTTGTTTTGATAAAAAGCTGGAATGCGGGGGCCGCATCTCCGGTCGAGAGGAACGATTGAAAGACAATATAGATCGTGTTTCCCAAAGTTACGGCGGAAGGGAGATAGTTCAACGAAAGCGCCGCATCGGTCACGAAAGGCAGCCAATCACTCCACCGGTAACCGTCCGTTGACCGTGCGTAGTAAATTGACGAACCGGAACCAGCGCGGCGCGTCATGAACAAGAGATAGTTGCTATTGCCGTTTTGTCCCACGGGAAAAATCTTTGGCGCAACCATCTCGCCGCTCGGCGCTTCAATCGTGTAGCGGCTAAAAGTTTCACCCGCGTCATCCGAAACAATGATCTCGGAACGCCGCACCGTCACGCCGACCGGGATGAAAATCCTGCCGCGCTCGTCAACGGTGAGATTAAAGATAGAGGGTTCAGGCCCGCCGTAGTTGTAAGGGCCGCCCACCGAACGTTTAACGACCCATGCGCCGTTTTTGCGAATGGCCAGATGTATCCTGATTCTGCCGCCGACAAGCGACCGTTCGGCCTCCTGCCATGCGACAACCGCGATACCGCCGCCGTTTGCCGCCTGGGGGAAGCCCGCCTGCGTTTCCGCAAAGAGCAGCGGCGCTTCCCAAAAAAACTCTGCCGCAGACGTGAACGCCCTTCCCCCAAAGACAAAGACAAGCGCGGCCAGCAGTTTGATACGCATCCCTTATAATCTATCATATTTGTGCCTGTTTCAAAACTCGGTTAGTTTTGACAGGCTGTGACCTTAGGCTATTGCAGCTTCCGGGCTTAAAAGCCCTCCGCTGATATTTTGTGGGTCAAATTTAGGATTAAGGCCGGAGGTTCCCCCTGTCAACAAGTTAATGGATAGTGCCGGAAGGCTCCCTCTACCGCAAGGAACAGCAGGAAGCATTGATAACGAATAGGCCATGGACAGGCTTAGTTCACAACCATAAACAGGACTCGCCTACAACCATTCATTTTGACAGCGTGTCGAGAGGCAGCGGTTTCCCGGCTTACCGGCAAGCCATCACCGTAAATAGTACCGTGAGTCGTTCTTGTTGCTTAACTTGTTGACAGAGAGGCTTTCCCCCTTCGGGGAAATGGATAATTGAAACGAGGAAAACACGCTTTTTTGCCGGTATTTGGCCGATATTCATAACGTGTACAAGCTGTTTTTCATCGTTAGTCTGGTCGTTATTCGCGTTTTTCCGCTTTCTGCCGAGGTTTTTTCGTATAAGCAGGCTGCAGGCGACAAATGGCGCATCATCTCGACGGTGGAGGAGAACGTTCTCATCAACGGGAAGTTGAGCCATCGTTCAGAGATTGTCGAACGGGTGGCAAGCGAGGTGACGGGCATGGCCAACCCGGAGGAGGCTCTGATCAAGGCGGTGTTCCAGAGTGCCGAAAAGGCGGTGAACGAGGACGGCAGCACACGTTTTGTTTGGGGTGAGGATTACGAGGCAACTTTTATGCGGACTTCTCAGGGTCGCGTCCAGATTCAGTCGAACTATTTCAGGCCGTCAACCCGTAACGTGCCGACGTTTCCGTCCGCCGATGTGCGGGAAGGGCAGACATGGCAGGCACCGGGCACGGAGGTTCACGATCTCCGTGAATCGCTGGGACTGGCAGCGCCCTACCGCATTCCGTTTACCGCTAACTACGAGTATCTGGGCCACCGTGAATGGCGGGACAAGCGTTATCCGGCATTTTCGATCTCGTGGGACATCGACTACACGCCGCCCAAGAGCGCGGTTCGCCACCCCAACGAGAGGCCCCCGGTACATATCCTCGAAACGGCACGGCAGATTCTCTACTGGGACAGCACCGCCGGGCACGAGGTTGCCGCCGAGGAAGAGTTTACAATCACCTTCACTTTTCCCGATGACACCACGATTGAATTCCGCGCGAAGGGGATCGCCGAGATTGTCGAGTCCGAGATGATGGACCGGGAGGAGACTGTCCTTCAGGTTGCCGAGGAGATCGAACGCCTCGACATTCCCGGTACGACCGTGAAGGAAACCCCGGAAGGTATTACGCTGAGCCTCGACAACATCCAATTTGAGCCGGACTCTGACCGTTTCCTCCCCGGCGAAGAGGCAAAACTCGACAAAATCGCCGCCCTTCTTGCCCGTTTCAAAGACCGCGACCTCCTCATCGGGGGCCACACCGCGATGGCCGGTACGAAAGAAGACCGCGACCGGCTGTCCCTGGAACGTGCCGAGGCCGTTGCCTCCTATCTTATCAGACAGGGTGTCCGTTCCACCGGGAATATCGTTACCCGTGGTTATGGCGCGGACCGCCCCATTGCCTCAAACGCCACCGACGCGGGCCGACAGCAGAACCGCCGGGTCGAGATCACGATACTGGAGAATTGAGAGATAGAGGGGGAAGTCTCCCCTGCCTCCAGCCTGCTTTCCGGTCGATATGTCCGCACCTACGGCGTACACCTTCCCCGGCTGAATGGACAGAGAGTTAAGCCTACGATAAAACCAAAGGAGAGGTTATCATGGAAGAGAGAAGAATTTTTACCAAGGAATTTAAGGAACGGGTGGCGGAACTTGCCCGCGCGGCGGACCGGAAGCAGCCAGAGACCGCCACAGGGCTTGGGATCAGCGGGAATATGCTTGCCCGGTGGAAACGGGAGGCGAAGCAAGGCGGGGCCGGTCAAAGCCTTCGCCGGCAAGGGGAAAGCCCGGGATGAAGAGACGGCCCGGCTCAAACGGGAGGCGGTGGATCTCCGGAAGGTGAATGAGACACTAAAAAAAGCGACAGCCATCTTTGCGGTGAAGAGCCCCCGGCGGCGGCATACAGGTTCATGCGGCAATATCAAGGACAATACGCGGTGCGAAGAGGCAAAGACATTCGGGGTGTCACGGAGCGGGTATTACGCGCGGCTTTCACGGGAACTCAGCGGGCGCGGGAAGGCGGACCGGGAGCTTGCGAGGCTCATTATCCAAATATTTGAGGATAATCATGGGCGGCACGGGAGTCCCCGTGTCTGGCAGGAGCTTTGCTATGAGTGCCGGCAGCGGACAAGCCGGAAGCGGGCGGAACATCTGATGAGGGAGAACGGGGTGCGGGCGAGAGGCAAGAAGAAACGGGTCAATACGGCTGCTCGAAACACCATCTGCCGGCGGCGGAGAATATATTAAACCGCGCATTCACTGCGTCAAGGTCCGGAGAGAAGCGGGTGTCAGACATAACGCGCTTGAGTATCGGCGGCAACCGGTTCTGTTCGACCGTGATAATAGATTTATAGGATTGCAAGGTAACAGGATGGGCGTTTTCAGATAGCCTGCCGGCGAGCGGCACGGTGGTCAAGGCGCTCATCGTTCAATGTCAACGGCATCCGCTCCATCGAGAAAAAGGTTTTCTCAGTCGGCTTGCCGCAGATTTCCCGGATATGCTCTGCTTGCAGGAAACGAAAGCCGAGCCGGGCCAGCTTTCAGACGCGCTCAAGCCTCCTCTTGACGGCGTGGAAAAGTCCGGTGGAAAGCCCTACCACTCCTACTGGGCGAACGCGAACAAGAAGGACTATTCAGGTGTCACGCTTTTCTCCAAAACGGAACCGCGCTCGGTAACCGGGCTGGGGATCGCCGCGTTTGACGACGAGGGCCGCATGCTCATCGCCGACTACGCCGATTTCACCCTTATCACCGCCTACTTTCCGAATTCACAGGATGAACGGCGGCGGCTTTCCTACAAACTGGAATTCTGTGGCGTGATCCTCGACAGATGCGCGGCGCTGGTACGCGAGGGTCGGCACGTTGTGCTGTGCGGCGACTACAACATCGTCCACAAATCGATAGACTTAGCCCGCCCCGAAGCCAACGAGGACAATGCCGGCTACTATCCCGAAGAACGCGCCTTTATGGACAAGTTCCTCTCTTCCAGCTTCACCGACACTTTCCGCCACTTCTACCCCGACAAAAAAGAAGCCTACACGCAGTGTACCTACCGGGACGGCATGTGCGACCGGAACGTCGGTTGGCGGCTCGACTGCCACTGCGTCGACTCAGGCTTCATCGCGTCCGTGCAAGCCTCCCTTATCCACGCCGACGTAATGGGCTCCGACCATTGCCCGGTGGAGTTACAGATTAGTAAGCAGTGAACAGTGGTCAGTTGTAAAAGAGGAAGACACCAAATGCCGCGCACGAAACATTGGGCGCGTTTATGCCATTCCGCGACACGGTGTGGGCCCCCAAAAAATGCTCCGCCACAGATAAATAGTATCTGTCAATTCATCCCTCTCATAAAGGCCCCGGTAAGAAAGTATGTCAATAACGAACCGTTCACCCACTAAGCGTTAAAATTTAAAAGTAGAGAGATGTACGCGAAGGCGTTCGCGTATACATGGGGAGTTATGCGAAATAAAACCCGAAATTTATTAAAAATGTGGTGCGCCGCCATCCTTGGCGGCGCAAGAAGGATTATTGACAAAATAATTTAATGTAATTATATTCTCATTATTGGAGGTCTTTATGTTTACTATAGATGAAGAAAAAGATAGATTGGCTAAAAATTTATCGGAACAATATTCTCAAAATGTAATAAGTTTGGAAGAATATGAACGCATTCTGGAATATTTAAATAAAATAGAAACAAAAAAGGAGATTTATGTTATTGAAAGAATAATACATGAAAATAATGGTATAAATAAAAATGAATTGGAAGCGATTCAAAATAATGAAATAATGACGCCTAAATCAAGAGAAAAACATTTAACAATATTTTCATGGAGGTCATTGAATATAAAAGCAGTGAACGGAAATGGCGGTAAGTATACAAGTTTGTTTGGAACAAATAGAATAATGGTGGATAATCTACCCGATGGAAAATTGGTATTGAATTTAAATTCAATATTTGGATTAACTGAAATAATAGTTCCAAAGAATATTAAAATAATAAACAAAGCGGTTCTGGACTTTACCCCGTAAGGTAGACACCGTTAAGCGACTTACCTTGAGTTAAACACATGAGGTGCCACATAGTCAAGTGCCGAATGCAGTCGAATGCGATTATAATACGCCTCA
>JAIRNN010000057.1 GCA_031257995.1 Spirochaetaceae bacterium
AAAAGATGAAAGATGTGGAACGGTACAGCGAAGCGGCGCAAACCTTGCGTTCAAGCTGCGTGTTGTGGAGGATATGGCCGGCGGAAAGCATAAAAGTCTTAACGAGGCGCTGAGACGGAACGGCATACGCGGTGCGGCGGCGCCGGCCAAGCGGATGAAGGAGCATGGACGGGAGGATATTTTGCCAAAGAGGGTAAGGGTGGAGACAATGGACGAGACAGATGAAATGAAGGCGGCCCGGACAAGGATACGGGAACTGGAAGCGGCTTTTGCCAACGCGCGTATGGATTACTGCCTTGGAAGCGCGTTTCTGGAGACAGCCTGCCGGAAACTTGGAACACGGAGGGCTTAAAAAAAAGGACGTTATAACGCTTGCCGGCTTGCGAAGGACAAGGGGGCCGCATGAGTTGCCCGATGAGCGCGGGCCGGTTAAGCCAAAAGCCGGGGATGAGCCGGCAGAATTATTGCAAGGCCCGAAAGCGGGGGCGGCGGGAGGAGGTTGACGGCGGGCTGACAGAGCGGCCTGCGCGCGCTGGGCGGGCGTTGCGGCCGCGTCTTGGCGCAAGGGATCTGTTTCGCATACGAAGGCCGAAGAGGGCGTAAACATAGGCCGGGACCGGTTTTCCGGGGTGTTACGGGAAAAAGGGCTGTTCCTTGAACAGCTTCCCGCCGCGCGCGGGACAACGGCCGGCCGGCGCTGCCTGCCTGTGTTTCACAATCTGGTCAAGGACATGAAACTTGACGGATCCAGTCAGGCACGGGCAGCCGGCGGCGCCCGCATCCGCGCCGGCGAGGGCTGCCCGCGCCTCTCTCTGCTGACGGATAAACGGCCGAGGGAAATAGCCGGCTGCCGCGGCGGCGGCACGCGGGAAGCCGAAGGCGCCCTTCGCGCCCTGAAAACGGCGCCCGCCAAACTTCCGCAAGGCGTTTTTCCGGCACATCATTCGGATCGCGGCTGCCAGTATTGTTCGCGCCGGCATGTTGGGGGCTTGACCGGCATGGTCTTAGGGAAAGCAGGCAAGAGGGGCTTCACCGCCGCGAAAACGCCAGCGCCGAAAGGATAAACGGGATTTTGAAACAGGAATACGGGCTGGGCATTTCGCTGCGGAGTAAAAAACAGGCGCTCCGGGCGATAAATGAGGCGGCGTTTCTTTACAACACCAGACACCCCTATTTAGCCCTCAATTTTGAAACCCCTGAAAAAACGCACGGTAAAATCGCGTAAAAATTGTCAGCCTATTTCAGGACTTGACAACCGCTACTGCGGGCGTAACGTAAACAGACCTGTTATGCGGTATAAGGGCATATCCCATTATTTTTTATTTATTCAATCCTTCCAATTCCACCACTTTAATTTTTCGGGATCGGTTATTGTTCCATTTACATACGCTACAGCCAAACGATATACATACAATGCGCAACGGTCAACTTGCATATTTTGAAACCGACAGTCTTTAAAATAAATCTCTTCAGCGTTCTGTCCTTTCAACAACGCAATAGTGGGGTATCCCGCATTTATTAAATGCTTGGCCATATTTTTCCCAATACCGGGAATTTGTTCAAGTTCTGATTTCATTACAACTTACTCCTAATCTACTATTCTATACTCATTATCAATTTTCCGTTCCCCTGAAGGGGTGGGGATGGAGCGTTGCGGGGGTCGCGCTCTCGCAGAGGGGGGTGCCGTAAACCCGCAGGGCTGGAGGCAGGGGGAGACTTCCCCCTCCTAGCTCTTAACCTGTGTTAGCCCGCCTTCACGTCGGCAACGGGGACGGGTTTGTCCGCTTTGACGCGGAGTTTTCGTTTCCGCCAGAGGTACACGAAGGAGGACGCGATGAAGATGGTCGAATAGACGCCGCTGACCATGCCGACGAGAAGGGCGAGAGCGAAGTCTTTCATCGAGCCGGTGGTGAAAATGAAGAGGGACAGCACGGCGAGCATCGTGGTGACGGTCGTGATGATGGTGCGGCCCAGGGTTTCGCTGATCGAGCGGTTGAGGATGTTCTCGAAAGTGTCGTCGGGGTAGACACGCGATGTCTCGCGGATGCGGTCAAAGATGACGATGGTGTCGTTGATGGAATAACCGAGGATGGTGAGCAGGGCGGCGATGGTGGTCGTGTTGAACTCCATGTTGGTCAAGCAGATGAACGTTACCATGATGAGCGCGTCGTGGGCAATTGCGGCTACCGCGCCGATCGCGTATTCGATTTTGAAGCGGATTGAGGCGTAAATCAGGATCAGGATGAGCGTTGCAACGAAAAGGAGCCCCGCCTGGGTTTGCAGTTGTTCGGAGAAGCGCGAGCCAACATAGTCCGAGCGGGTTACGGCAACCGCGTCTTCGCCGAAGGCCGTTTCCAGCGCGGCGATCACCGCTTCTGTCGGCACGGTTTCTCCGGCTTTGTCTTCCATACGGATCATGAACCGCCTGTCTTCTTCCCTGCCGAGTACCTGAACCGAGACGGTGCCCAGCGGACTGAGCGCGGCGCGTACCTCGTCAATCGGGATGACCGGAGATCCCGGCGGCAAGTAATGCACGACATAGGGAACGCCGCTTAGTTTCGGGTTGCCGTGGGCGCTCTGGATGAGATGCGCGGTCGAGACATTGCTCGTACTCCCGGCATCAACCTTGATCCCGTCAATCGAGGAAAGCGCGTTGGCAAGGCTGCCGATCGTGCTGTACTGGGCGAACGGAAACGTGTGCGTCGTGTTTTCGACATTGACACCGGACACCACGATGTCGATCTGGGAGCGCGTCATCGAGACGGCGGCGTTATCCTGACCTGAGTAGACAAGCGAAAACGCGGGAGGCGCGAACTGTACTTCCTGTATCAGACCGGCGCGGAAATCGACACCGAAATTAAAGCCGTCTTTGAGAAAACTGACGATACCGACAAGGATAATCACGCCGGAAATGACAATAGCCGGGACAAACCCTTTGGAAAAACGGATGATCTTCATTTACTTTGCCTCCTTGCCATGATGCCCGGTACCTTTGGCACCGCTTACGGCCTTCGCGGTCTCTGGGGCGACCCTGATGCGCCAACTGACCGACAACTTTTGGGTAAGCAGCACATCGGTACCGAAATCGAAGATGAGGCGCGAAACAAAGAGGGAGGTGAACACCGATGACAACACGCCGATCGCCAGACTGACCGCGAAGCCCTGTATCGGGCCGGAACCGAGCTGGGAGAGGAACATCGCGGCGATAAAAGTCGTGATGTTCGAGTCCATGATCGCCCAGAACGCCTTGTCGTAACCCGCGTCAATCGCGGCCCTCCGGCTCTTGCCGAGACGAAGTTCTTCTTTCATACGCTCAAAAATGATGACGTTCGCGTCGACCGCCATACCTATCGTGAGGATGAACCCGGCGATAGACGGCAGCGTCAATGTAAAGTTAAACGCCGACAGCACACTGAACATAAGGTACATATTGAGCGCCTGCGCGAACACAGCGACAAAGCCCGCCGCTTTATAATAGAAAATCATGAACACCATCACCGCGCCCAGGCCGCCCAGAATGGCCCGCAATCCCATCCTGATCGCGTCTTCTCCCATCGACGCGCCGATCGTCTGCTGGCTGGCAACTTCGAGTTCCACCGGCAGGGCGGCGGTACGTAACAAAAGCGCGATACTGTTCGCCTCGTCCATATCGAAACCGGAAAGCCGCACCGATTCGCGGATCGGCTCCTGAATCGTCGCCCAACTCTTCACCCGGTCATCGAGAACGATAGCCATCGGCTTATTGACGTTGGCGGAAGTGAGCGCGTAAAAAATCTCGCCGCCTTCACTGTCGAGAATAAAGTTCACCTCAGGCTTACCGGCCAAGTCCTCCCGTTCAACGATCGCGCTCTTGATATGGTTCCCGTCAAGCCCGACCTCTTTCTTGATGGCAACATAGTCGACAAACTCGTCGAGGCCGTAACGGTCTTTCGTGTAACGCCCGCGAACGATCACATCGTCCGGTACGATACTCGGAACCAACAGATTTCCCTGAGCGTCAAACGTGGTCGTCGGATGCGTCCGGTAGTACTCATGGAACGCCGCCGTCGCCTCCTCGTCCACAATATGGAAAGCGAGACTGCCCTTCCCCATGATGATGTCGTTGATACGCTCCGGGTCGGCGTTACCGGGAATCTCGACATAAATCTGGTCTTCCCCCTGCCGCCTAATCACCGGCTCGGTAAGCCCGAACTGGTCGATGCGGTTGTTCAGCACCTCCAGCGCGCGGTTCACCGCGTCATCCCGGTCCGCCTGCGTCAACGGGCGGCCCAGCTTCTCCTGAAGCGCGTCCATATCCGCCTGAAGAATGATAGAAAGCCCGCCCGAAAGATCGAGCCCCAGTTGCACCGCATTCTTCTGCCTGTTTTTCAGGTTAAAGATCGCGTTCCGATACCTCGTCTCGATCACGTCGAGCGCCTCGTTGCGCCCCGTAAACGCCCGCAACACCGACCGCGCCGTCCAGACCGCCGGCGGCTTCTCTTTCGCCGTCTTGTAAATTTTGCCCGCTTCCTTTTCGAGAAAACCCATATTCTCCGGGACAGGCCCATCGGCGCGCGCCGCATTCTCAAAGACAATCAAGTCGGCAGCCGCCGTGCGGGAAGCATAATTCTTTATCTGCTCACGCGATTCAAGCGCGACCGCCTTGTCTTCCTTCTTGTCAACAAAATACCAGCGAATCGTCGGCAACAGAAAAACAAAACACACCGCGACGGTTATTAAAATGATGAGTAACCGATACCTTTTGCTCATAAAAACCTCAATACCCATACTAGCACAGATACCGGAAAACGTTCAAGTGCAATGGGAAAACGGGTGGGGAACACCCAGTGCCGCACGCGAAATGGGTACAAACAAGGTTGTGCTTGGCGCGGTTTAACATTTCCGCAACACGATGTGGGGCCCAAAAAATGCTATGCCACAGATAAATGCGACAAGCCCCGTCTCCCCCTCGCTCTCGCCCCTACGGGGAATTGAAAATGGAAAATGATAGGAGTGAACAACACGCTCATTGTCCATTTTCAATTCTCCATTATCCATTCCCCTGAAGGGGGGAGGCTCCCGCACCGCTCCCGGCCTTCATCGCAGCATCAATCACGGCTTAATCACGTGGGAGAGCGCAGCGAAGCCGGGGTGTCGTTGCCTACGTGCGGCTGTACGGCCCTTTGGTAACATTGTTATTCATTGACGGCTGCGTCGTAGGGCCGCACGACCTCCGGCAGCGGCGCCTTGGCACGATAGTTTACCAAATGGGGCTGTCGTTAGAGGGTGCTGTTGTGCTTACTTGTCGGCTTTGCGGAGGATATTGAAAATTTAGCTAAACAGAGAGTCAGTCAGTAGTACGTATACCTCTCGGACAAAACCCTTCTGCGCTTTAGCAAGCCTTAGCGGTTAAATCTTAGGGCCATCAGCAAAACGCCCATAGCCCAGTCAAGAATCTGCGGACATCCGCAACATCTGCGTTCATCTGTTGTTAAACGTGATTAAGAGTGGTGTTAGACCCGCCGAATGCCTCATAATAAAAATCCCCGCCGCAAGCGGCGGGGTATTGAAGATTTTCCCTTGAAATCTTTGCGTATGCAGGGGAACAAATCCCCCGCACCCCCAATTTTAACCGCCCCAAGGGGCGGGGTATTTAACCCCAAAGGAATAAAATCTAACCATAAAGGCTGTTGTCTCAAAACAAGTATTCTAACCGCAGCTAGAATTTCTCAAGAGCGGCATCAGCGAGGGACTGGCGCCGCATGAGGGCCTTTTGCCGGTTCAA
>JAIRNN010000148.1 GCA_031257995.1 Spirochaetaceae bacterium
ATTCGGGTAAAATACGGGTCCAGCAACGCTCCCGAAGCAAAAGTTCGTGTGGTTCGTGGTAAATATTATTAGTGAGGTTTGTGGTTCGCAACGAGTGGAAAGTAAACGCCGATGCCCTGGGATACTGCCGCCCATTTCTCTGTTTTGCCGGCCTTCAATACCGTCCACTCGATAGATTATTCGGTTCACCAACTCACAAACCGCTCTTGACAAGATACTGGGACGGTGTTACGCCCGTGAGCGCCTTGAACTGTTTGTAAAAATGGAACACGTCGCAGTAACCGCAAGCGTCCGCCGCTTCCGAGACCCGGCAGCCGCCGCTTTGCAGCAGGTTCTTCGCGTTCCGCACCCGCGTCATCGCGATATACCGGTTTACCGTGAAGCCGGTAACCCGCTTAAACAGAACGCCGAAATAGGCCGGGTTCAGACCGGCGGCCAGAGCCAGAGCCTTCACCGTCAGCCGGTCAGCGTAGTGCCGGGCAATAAAGCGGGTTGCCTTTTGTATCCGTCTGTCGTACCCCGGCGCGCCGGTATGGTAGACCGTCAATTCAAGCAAACGATGGATAATCAGAATCAAAAGCCCCTGACACTTGAGCGCGTAACCGGGTTGCCGTTCAAGCCGCGTACCGACCAGATCGTTGAAAAGGCGGATAACATCATTCTTGACACCGATACTGCTCACCGCCGGAAAGGGCGGCGTTACCTTTTGCCCCGCCGCGTTTGTCAGGATAACGTTTACCGAATAACAGTGCATAAGCTCGTCCGGGCAGGTAACCGCCGCCTTGCGCGTGTCCTCAGGAATGCAAAGCAACGTCCCCGGCGAAACCTCGTGGATCGTCCGCCCGACCGTATAACGCGCCCTGCCCTTGACGACATAGGTAATGTCATAATTCGACACCAGATGAGGCTTCAGCCGCCAGTCGGCAGAACACCGGCGAAACACCAGATACTGAATGTCCGGCACCAGAAGCTCCTCCCTGCCCTCGCTCTCCCATCCACAATCCATAACCGCGCCCTTTTGTTCAGTATAATGCTCTTCATAAAAAAGGTCAGGAGGGAAAAGAAAGCACGTTCACTCCCCCGTAGAGGGAACCCGCCGCCCCCAAATCCCCGTTTCCGCCCGCTTAACCGCCCCGGATCACGGCCCAAAGGGGGGTTTCAGCACACCTCAAAGCTCCCGGCCGAAGGCGGCCAGGCGAGAGGTCTGTCCCCGCCTCCAGCCACAAGCCCCAATCGCGGCCTTAACTACGGCCGAATCACGATTACCCGCCGATGAACGGGTAATCTGCGGGCCTTTTAACCATTTAGCAGGGGAAAATCGCGGCAATTGCCGGTTCCCCGCTCCGGTACAAGCTCAAAACTTGAGCGGTTTTCCGGTATCTCCCTCTGTGGGGACAGCCCCCTCGCCAAGGGGGACAGCCCCTGTTTTCGACCCTAAACTTGATCCGCAGGCGGCAGATAGCCGAAATGAGCCGGACCCGGCCGCCTGAACCCAACAAACCATTCTGTACCAGTAGCGATAGCCCTGCCGGACGGGACAGGTTTTGCGGGTCAAGTTTAGTACACCGCAAGTGTTCCGCCCAGTGACCCGCGCGGGTTCCCCAGGCGCTTGAGGCAGACAGTTATCGAGCATCCGCATATCTGCTATACTACGGGCATGGTTCCTTTTGTCCATCTGCACGTGCATACGGATCACTCGTTTCTTGACGGGGCGGCATCCATCAAGTCGCTGGTAGATAAGGCGCGTTCTCTGGGGATGCCCGCGCTGGCGATTACCGATCACGGGAATATGTTCGGGGTGGCCGCTTTTGAGGAGGAATGTGCCGGAAATGCCGATCATCCGCTCAAAGACGGGACGCCGCCCATAAAGCCGATTCTCGGGTGTGAGTTCTATATGGCCCCTGAGTCCCGGTTCATCAAAAAGAGCGACGAGCACAACAACAAGTATTACCATCTGATTTTGCTGGCGAAAAACGGGGAGGGCTACCATAATCTCGTCGAGCTTTCCTCGCTGTCCTACACCGAGGGCTTCTACTACAAGCCGCGTATCGACTGGGAGGCGCTGGCCAAACACAAAGACGGGCTCATCTGTCTTTCCGCCTGTGTCGCGGGCGAGATTCCCAGCCTTATCCTCGAAGGGAAGGCCGCCGCCGCCGAGAAGCGGGCTGTTGCGTTCCGCGACCTCTTTGGCTATGACGGGAACGGCGAGCCGAATTTCTATATCGAGCTGCAAGACCACCGTTTGCAGGTTCAGAAGGACAGCAACCCCACCCTCATTGCCATTGCCAAGCGGAACAACATCCCGCTGGTGGTAACCAACGACATTCACTATCTGGAGCGCGAGGACTCGGTCGCCCACGACGTGCTGCTCTGTATCGGCACGAAGAAGTTGCGGAGCGAAACCCGCCGTATGCGGTTTGAAACCGACGAGTTCTACTTCAAGACGGCGGAGGAGATGGCCTCTCTCTTTCCCGACGTGCCGGAAGCGGTGTCCAACACGGTGAAGATCGCCGGGCGGTGCGATGTTGCCATACCGAGGCCGGGGCCGTTGCTGCCTGAGTTCGCGATTCCCGCCGGGTTTGCGGACGCGGGGGCGTACCTCACCCACCTTACGATGGAGGGCTTAAAGAGGCGTTACGCCGCTCCTGAGAAGATGGAGGAGATCGTTCGGCGGGCCGAGTACGAGTTGGGGACGATCATCCAGATGGAATTCACCGGGTACTTCCTTATCGTGCAGGACTTCATCGGCTGGGCGAAGGATCACGGCGTGTCAGTCGGGCCGGGGCGCGGTTCGGGGGCCGGGTCGGTTGTCGCCTACGCGCTGCGTATCACCGACATCGACCCGTTCAAGTATAACCTGCTTTTTGAGCGCTTTCTCAACCCGGAGCGCGTCTCGATGCCGGACTTCGATATCGACTTTGGCGACGGCCGGGAAAAGGTGATCGACTATGTGACGCAGAAGTACGGCACGGAACGGGTCGGGCAGATCGTTACGATCGGTACGCTCAAGGCGAAGGCCGTACTCAAAGACGTGGCGCGGGTGCTGGGCGTGAGTATCGAGGAATCGGAGATGATCACCAAACTCATCCCGGCCCGTGTGCCCAACCCCAAGAAGCCGGACGATACGGTGGAAACGACGCTTGAGCTTGCCTTCCAGAACGAGCCTAAGCTGCGCGAACTGGAGAAAGACCCGAAATACACAGAGATGTTTGCCCTTGCCCGCAAGCTGGAGGGGAAAAAGCGGCAATCCGGTATTCATGCGGCGGGCGTTGTCATCGGGAAAACGCGGCTCATCGACTATGTGCCGGTATTCCGTGATAAGAACAACGCGATCGCCGTGCAGTATGACAAGAACCAGATCGAGCCTTTCGGACTGGTGAAGATGGACTTTCTCGGCCTCAAGACGCTTGACGTTGTGCATAACTGCGAGTTGCTCGTCCGGCGGCGCGGCGGGGAATACGCGCGTTTCGATATTGACAAGATCCCCGAAGACGACGAGGCGACGTTCAGGATGTTCTGCGAGGGGAATACGCTGGGCCTCTTCCAGTTTGAATCCGAGGGGATGCGGACTATTCTCAGGCAGGCGCAACCGGGCAGCATCGCCGACCTCATCGCGTTGAACGCCCTCTACCGTCCGGGGCCGATGGCGAACATTCCGCAGTTTATTGCGGGAAAACGAGACGCGAACAAGATAAAGTACCCGCATCCCGATTTGGAAGGCATCCTCAAGGAGACTTACGGCGTTTTCGTGTACCAGGAACAGGTCATGCAGGCGGCTCAGATTATCGCGGGCTACTCGTTGGGCGGCGCGGACATTCTCCGCCGGGCGATGGGCAAGAAGAAGGCCGCCGAAATGGAGAAGCAGAAGGCCCTATTCCTGAAAGGCGCTGCCGATCGGGGCATTGATTCCGCGACCGCCCTGAAAGTGTTCAATATTCTGATACCGTTTGCCGGTTACGGGTTCAACAAGAGCCATGCGGCCGCTTACTCAGTGCTTGCCTATCAGACCGGTTATCTTAAAACCAACTTTCCTGTTGAGTTTGAGGCGGCGGCGCTGACTAACGTGATGAACGATCCCGACAAACTCTCCATACAGATTGAGGAGACGCGCAAGCTCGGTATCCCGATTGAGCCGCCCGACATTAACCGGTCGATTGGTACCTTTTCCGTGTCGGACGGGAAGATCGTCTACGGATTCTTGGGTATAAAGGGGGTCGGGGAAGGCCCTGCGGAAATTGTCATCGCCGAGCGCGAGAAAAACGGGCCGTTTACCTCGCTCGTTGATTTCCTGCAACGTTGTGATTTTCAGAAAAGCGGCAGAAAAGCGGTAACCGTGCTGATCGACTCAGGCGCGTTTGACAAGCTGGACCCGCGGCGCGGCACCCTCTCCGGAAATCTGTCCGGCATCATCCACTGGGTCATGGGAGACCGTGTCGCGCGTAACGCGGGACAGGCCGGACTGTTCGACACGGTGGCGGAAGAGGATCGTACCGACATCTACCGTATGACGGAGTATCCTGAGCCGGACTACATGGAAAAGCTGAACCGGGAAAAGGCGTTGCTGGGCTTTTATATCTCCGGCCACCCCTTGGACGACTACAAAGACGCTTGGCGGAAACTGGCAACGCTTGATCTCTCCCAACTGGATACCGCGCCCGATGGTGAATACACCCTCATCGGCATTGTAAAACAGATTCGCTCGCTTATCACTAAAACCGGAAAGAAGATGGCGTTTGGGCAGCTTGCCGATTACCGGGGCGAGATTGATCTGGTTTTTTTTGAACGGCTTTGGGCCGAGGTCGCGGGGAAAATCAATGTTGACGACAAGATAGCGGTGAAGGGCAAACTCGACCATTCCCGCAACAGGATCAGCTTCTGCGTGGATAAGATGCTCGACATCGACCGCCTTGCCAAAAAAGCGGCAAAACAGACGGATAAGCCGGACACTCCACCCCTCCAACCCAGAACGCCGCCCGTTGCCCGGCCGCAAACTCAGTCCGATCCCAACGCATCGTCCGCTGGAGGCATATCGCCGCAAAACCACGCCCTCCACATCCGCCTCTACAAAGCCGCCGCAACCAACGCCGAGCAGTTATCCTCGTTGCGCGCGCTTTTGAGCCGGCAGGAGGGAAAATGTTCGGTGTATCTCCATGTGCCGCTGGAACAAGGCGAAAAGGTCATTCGTCCGTCCGCTGTTATGACCGCGCGCGCCGACACCGAATACCTTGTCCGGCTGAAAAACGATGTCGCGGTAGACGACGTATGGCTAGCGGCAGGATGATTGGGGATTTAATCACGGCTTCATCACAGCCTTTATCACAAAAAACCGCAGACTAGAGGGCGACACAGATGAAGAAGGTCCCCAGATTACCCAGATTTCACAGATTGAGCGAGTCGTAATCCGTATAATCTGGGTAATCTATGGACAATTTTATGTTTTCCTTGCTATTTCTTTCCGAAGGTGTTATATTATCCCCATGTCGTTGGTAATAGCGGACAAAAAGACAGCATACTCCCTAGCGGCGGCCCGGCGGCCCATGTACCCCTTCCTTATTAGTATTTCGCGAAAAGCGTGTCAAGCCCCCCGCGAACACTCATAATGAATTTAACCGCAAAGGCGAAAAAGGCGAAGAAGGTTTTTACCGGCAACATCGCGCCCTGCCCCCAATCTGTCTGATTAGCCAACTTTTAATATTTCCCGTTAAACCGCAAAACGAACAAATCAGTACCAGCCACCCTTATTCGCCTTATTCGACTTCGCGGTTAATTACTTCCGTTCTGTCAAAGGGCAGAACCACCCAAACGTTGCGGTTAATTACTTTAGGGAATACGAACC
>JAIRNN010000153.1 GCA_031257995.1 Spirochaetaceae bacterium
CGTCGCCCACCAATACGATGAACCGCCGTGAAAACTCCAGCGATACCAACACCGCCAAAGATTGGTACAAGAGCGGAACGGGAAAAGCGTCGCCGGGAAAGGCAAACGCGCTTCCTTAGGGTCTGTGTGCTATACGCTTTCTTCGTCTCCGTACCATGAGAGTTTGCGGGTGAGGAACATGACGAGGGCGACAATGACGAAGGCGCCGATGGAGCCGATGAGGAGGGCGTAAGATTCGGCGTTGAGGACGGCGTAGAAGAGCACGTAGGAGACGGTGACGGTGAAGCCCATATAGGCGCTCCGGTTCCACGAGGTGACGAGGGTGCGGGCGTAGAGGGTGAGCATGGCGGTAACGGCGGCGGCGGCGATGAGGTAGGCGGCGAAAAACGAGATTTGTTCCGATAGGGAGAGGAGCAGGAGGTAGAAGATGATGTTGCCGATGCCGGAGAGGAGGTAGGGAACGGGGTGGATTCGTGTCTTGATAAAGATTTCAAGGAGGAAGAGGGTCAAAAACGGGATCACGAGGAATATGATCGCGTATTTTACGGCGCGGATGTTGAGCGAATAGGTGTCGATCTGCCGATAGAAGTCCACGCCAAAGGCCGAGGCGGATATGTTGTCCGGCTTTTCGCTCTGCTGCCAGAAGAGCGGGATGGTACGGCTGAGATAGCTCACGTCCCATGAGGCGGTGAAACGGGTGTCGCTTACTGTGGATACGCCGGGGAGGAACGCGCCCTGAAACGAGGGGGTACTCCAATCGGAGGCGATCTCGACATGGGTATCTTTGCCAATCGGGAGTACGCGCAACGATTTGCCGCCCTGTATCGCGATGCTGATGTCATAGGCAAACGAGTTTGCCGCGGACTGGCCTGTCGCGGACTGACCTGCCTCGGAGCCATCGATAAAAGCGAGGGCAAGATCGGGAATCGCGGCGTAAATCCCGGTGGGGTTAGCGTTCAAGCTGTCGGCAAGGGCGAGGTCGCGGCTGCCCGGCTGGAAGAATAGCTCGGCACCGTTCCAGAGGGCCTTGTTGATCTTTCGGATACCCTTTTGGCTTGAAAGCGAGATGACCAGCTCCGCGCCGTCCATTTGCAGGGTCTCGTTCGGCATGAGGCTGGAGATTGCCCGTGAAGGGTCAAATGTGCCGCTCAGGTTTAGTTCGCCGTAGAAGAGCGGTACCGAGAAAATCCCCCGCTTACGCACCTCCGTCTTGAAATCGGCTTTGATGGCGAGCGTTTCCGGCGTTACCACGAGGGTGAACGGCTGCTCGGTGATAGAAACGGTCTCCCCGTCCTTCTCCGTTTTGGTGCGGGTTTCAACGGTGCGGACCCCCGGTATCCTCAGCACCGGGCCGCCTTCCGAAAGCTCCGCGCCCCACGCCTCCATGATGTCATTCTCGGCGGTCTGGGCAGTCCTCGACCGTTCCCCTACCAGCCCCCGTATCATAGTCAGCGGAATGAGGAGGAGCAACACCAGCACGGCCAGCATGATGACCTTGAACGTGTATCCTTTCGTAAACTTTTTGTCCGGCGCCTTTTTATCCGGCCCATCGATAGTTGTCATAGAACCCTCTTCATTGGTAAGCATACTCCGGGTTGCGTGAGGAGTCAAGCAGTGAAACACAGATTAATCACGGTGAACCACAGATGAGACAGATACCCGCAGATTTTATGTCCGGAAGTCTGGCACTCTATCGCCAACCCTCTATTCTGCCAGCTTTCAACGAATTTAACCGTGAAGGCGAAGGCGAATGTGAAAAATCCGCGTCTGTCTGTGATATCCGCGCTCATCCGTGGTTCCTTTTTCAACCACAGAAAACGCGGAAGTACGCGGAAGGATTTCTGTGTCCGTCTTTTTCCGCGTTTTTCTGCGCCTTCCGTGGTTCCCCCTGACTAACCCTTCACTCATAAATCTTCCGCCCACGTTCGTCCGGGATCAGCGTGTGCCGGTAAAAGTAAGTGTTCACCTGGTCGCGCCATTCGCGGGCGTTGAGAAGCTGCCGTTCCAGCCGTTCGCGTACCGAACAGTAGACGGCGGGGGGTAGCGCGGGTTCGAGCGTTTGCCATTTTGCGAGTAGCGCCTCGGCCTCGTCATAACCCTCAAAGTGCGTGTCGTAGATGTTTTGGAGGAGCGTTTTCCCGTTCCGCATACGGAAGTCGTAGCGGAGGCGGTGAAAGAAGAGCAACAAATCTTCGGGGCAGAGGCGGGGATCGTCAAAGACGGCGGCGATAGCGGCGGGGTATTGGGCTGAGTACCCGGTGCCGTTTCCGGTGCGGTCAAGGCCGACGGCCTCGCGGCCGGCGCGGTGGTAGGTGCCCCAGCGGGAATACTCGTAGCCCTCGATTGACGGGCCGTAATGGTGGCGCGGCTCTACCATAAAACACACGCCAAAGGGCGCGTTATTCTTTTGATAAGCCGGATAGGACTTCATGAGTATGTCCGCCACCGTCCGCGCCGTTTGTCCCGGCCCGAACGTCAACACACACCATTCCCGCGCGATCTCCTCCGCGCCCAGCGCCGGGTTCCAGCAGAGCCTCCCGTAGCCGTAGAGGTTGGCTTGGGCGAGCGTGTGGCCCGTCCAATTGCCGTCCAGTCCGGTGTTGGCAACCGCCGCCAGCCCTTCGATTGCCGCCGGATGACGCGCCGCGTCTTGACGCGCCGAAACCGGTTGCGCGCCCAGCAGCCCGGACACCGTTGCCCCGTAGCCGGTGTCGTAGGCCATCACGTCCTGCCACATCCACGGCAGGAAGCACAGGTCAATCTGTTGTCCCGTATACTCCTGCGTTATCTGAAACTCCATTGTGTGCCTTGTCTTGGCCATCGCGCCGAAAAGCGGCGAAACCGGCTCGCGCACCTGAAAATCGTAGGGGCCGTGCTTGATCTGCAAAATAACATTCTCCGCAAACTGCCCGTCCAGCGGCTTGAAATGGTCGTAGGCGGCGCGGGCCCGGTCAAACGCCGTGTTCCGCCAGTCCTGCGTACAATCGTAGACGAAGCAGCGCCAGACACATTCCCCGCCAAAGGGCTTAACCGCCGCCGCCAGCATATTCGCGCCGTCCGCATGGGTGCGCCCATACTGAAACGGGCCGCCCTCTCCTTCGCTGTCCGCCTTCACCAGAAACCCCCGGAGGTCGGGGATATGGTGGTAGACCAGCGCCGCCCGCTCACGCCACCATGCGGCGGCACGGGCATCTAACGGGTCGGATGTGCCGAGGCCGCCCAGAACCTCAGGCGAGGAAAAGGTGACGGAGAGGAGGAGGCGCACCCCGTAGGGCCTGAAAATCCCGGCAATCGCCGCAATCCGGGGCAGAAACGGTTCCGTGATCAGTTTGGACGAAGTGCGGACATTCACGTTATTCAGCGAGACCACGTTGATCCCCACCGAAGCCAGAAGCCGCGCATAGTCCCGCAGCCGTTCCGCGTCATACCGCACTTCTCCGTCCTTGAAGAAGAGCGAGCCGCCCGCATAGCCCCGCTCGATCGTGCCCTCAATGTTGTCCCAGTGGTTCAGGGCGCGGATAGCGGCAACCGGTGCGTCCGCCACCGCATCCCCCGCCTTGATCTCCCCCAGCGCGAGCAGGGACAAGAACCGGAACACCCCGTAGAGCGTCCCGGCCGCGTCAGCCCCCGCGATGACGACACGATCCTCCGAAACGCCGATATGAAACCCCTCCGGTTTGAGCGGCGGGAACGACAGGCCGTATATCCGCGTAAGCCAGCCCGCCGTCCCCAGAAAAACGCCGCCGACACCATTGCCGCCCTCTGAGCGGATGCCAAACCGCCGGACAAGCCCCTCCCGCAACTCGGCCGCCGCCTGTTTCAGGATCGCCGCGTCCGTCCCGTCTTCCGCGTGGATATTCGCCAACAACTCAGCCTTGAGCGCGGCCTTGAACCCGCCCTGCAGCCAGCAGTCATATTCTTTCATGTGAAAAATAGTCATTTAAGATAGAACCCGTTCCTAAACACCGTGCCATTTACCGATCTGTCAACTGAATAAATTTAACCACAAAGGCGCGCGAAGGCGCAGAAGGTTTTCCCCGATGGACTCATCTCCTATCGCCAATCCCTCTGTCTTGCCAGACCTCAATACTGCCTGTAAAACCGCCCATCTCTCATCAACCGCAACGCCAATCCTTATTCGCCTTCTTCGCCTTCGCGGTTCGTTTTATCCGTTATACAGACAGTCCGCCACTCAACCGACAGTAGCACACCGCCCAATGCAACACGCCGCAACGGTAGCACCGCCAAACGGCGAAGGACTACCGCCTGCCACTCCGATTACTAACTTAATAATTTTGTCCACAGATTACACAGATTAAAAAGCCAAAATCTGTGGAAATCCGTGTAATCTGTGGACCCTTTATCTCATCCCGCCCCCAAGTGAAGCCCCTTCGGGGGCCCCACAGGGGCTTTCAAGAGCCCTCCCGCAGGGAAGGAGGGAGCTGTCCCCCTACGGGGGAAAGAACGCCCCGTTTTCCCCAGAATGGGGAACCCGCCGCCCTCTCTCATCAAGCCGCCCCCAAGGAAAGCCCCTGCGGGGCTAAGGGGCCTGATACTTTTCGGCGCGTTCGTCAATGACCGCTTGAGCGCCCTTGCCGAGCCATTCCTTCACCTGCGCGTCGTAGACCGCGTCAAAGTCCGCCGGCCTCGCCTGAATAGATTGCGCGTAAACTTCCGTCGCTTTGGAAGTCAGCGTCTCGCCAACCGGACCTTCCGCCGCAAGCGGGGATTTAGGCGAGACCACAATACCGGGCCGGGCGTTGGCCATCGCAAGCGTGTAGGCGTTGACAATAACGTCCGCCGGCCACGTATACCCCGCCGCAAGCGCCTTGATGTTTTCCTCTTGGGAACCAAGAAACAAGCCGTTCATCATCACCGTATAGTCGATATTTTGGGCGCTGTTCTGAATCCACCCGTCCCCGGCATTCGGGTTGAGCTTGAGCACCCCATCAACAACCGTGTGGACAGTACCCTCCGGCCCGGTCTGGATAAAGTGATAGTTCTCGTATTTGGCGAGCCAGTTAAGATAGCGCATCGCCGCTTCAGGATTCTTTGACCCTGCCGGAATAAAGAAGTACACCCCCGCCGGATCGTACGACGTTTTATGCGTCAAACCGTCCGAGCTGACAAAGCAATCCACCGGCACCAGTTCCGCGCCCGGCACATTCTTCTGCAAATCGGCGAGAATCTTGTCGCTGTCGCGGTATATCTGGTCCCAGTTTTGGATAAACGACCCGACAATGCCGCTCTTGATGTTGTTGTAGAGCGTCTGGCTGTCCTTGTAGAGCGCAAACTGAGGGTCAACCAGCCCCGCGTTGAACATCCTGTTGAGGAACCGCACCCCCTCCTTATACCCCGGCACCACAAAAGAACGCTCCACCGCCGTGTTCACCCAGCGGTCGCGGTCGCTCAGCGTCGGGTCAATGAACGAATCGAGCATATTGCCCGCGTCCCAGTCAACCCGAATGCCCGTCAGCGCGAACGGAATAAGCGCCGCGTTGGTCTGCACCCCCGCAAGAAGCTGCTTCTCGTTGGCCTTGAACGCCGCCATCGCGTCAAAGTACTCGTCCGTCGTCGCAGGCAGCGGCAGCCCCAGCTTGTCCAGCCAGTCCTTGCGGATAAAGGTATTGAGCCGCGCCACATTCATCCTCCGCGCCTGTATCGAGAAAATCTTCCCCGACTGGTTGTTCCGGTTCCGCTCGATCATACGCCGCCCCGGAAGCGCCTCGTCAGGCCCCAGAAACGCATTGAGGTCGGCCAGCGCCGTGTCGATATACGGCGCCAAGTCAAAAAGCCCACCCTGCTCGCCCCATTGGGTAACATTCGGCAGACTGTACGTAACCGCCACATCAGGCGGAGTTCCCGCCGCCATCAGATTGATCAGAGCCGTCTGCTCATCGCCACGCGGAACCGGCACAAACTCAACCGCGATGTTCTCGTCCTTGAGCAGTTTTTCCTTGATCCACTCCGTCCACTTGTTGTTGGCCGGGTTCGTCTTGCCCCCGTCAGTCCCCCGGTCAAAAACCTCCACCTTGATCTTCGCCGTCCCGCCCGACGCGCCCTCTTCTTTGCACCCGGCGAGCGAAAGCAGCGCAAACGCCGCCGCCAAAACCACACAAACCTTCTTCATAACAATCCTCCATATAAAAATGATACCTATTCAGTCAAGGGGAAATCGCGGCAAATTGCCGCGGCAAATTGCCGAACCCCCTCGCTCCCCCGTATTAAACGTGACCCGCCTCTTTTCACCGCTAAGTCGAAGAAGTCGAAGAAGATTTGAGAATAAAATCCCTCTTTCTCCTTCCCTTATTCGACTTCTTCGACTTCGCGGTTTTATTAACCCCTCTTTTCACCGCAATCCATCCCGCCCGCTTATCGGACAGGCCCGATCTGCTTATCGGATGTTGCCGATTCGCTTATCGGCGGATTACCGTCCCCTATAGGGGGATGCCGCAGTCCGTTCCCATTAAGCCGCCCCCAACGAGGCTTCCTTTTTCCCGGAGGGAAAACCGCCGTTCTCTCCCGTTAAGCCGCCCCCAAGGAAACCCATCTCGTGGGCCCATCTCGTGGGCCCACCTCGTGGGCTAGCCTTTGACGGCGCCTACCGACACACCGGCGATAAAGTAACGCTGGAGCCAGGGGTAGACGACGAGGATCGGCACCGTGGCGAACATCACCGCCGCCGCCTTCATGCCGTCGCTGGCTGCCGGAGCGTTACCCGCGACCCCTTCCTGGGCCGCCACCTCGATGGACGACAGGTTGTTGATGATGTTGTACAGCTTGAGCTGGATCGGATGGAACGTCGACTCTGTGAGGTAGAGCAGCGCGTCCGAGAAGCCGTTCCAGCGGCCCACCGCGTAGAAAAGCGCCAATGTCGCCAAGACCGCCGTGGAGAGCGGCAGATAGACGTTGATCAACACGCCGAAAGGGTTCGCCCCGTCAAGCTCCGCCGACTCCCGTAACGCGATGGGAACGCCATAGAAAAAACTCCGCAGAATGATCATATTGAACACCGAAAGACAACTCGGCAGAATCAGCACGAGCGGATTATTCAACAGCCCCAAACCCTTCATCAAGATATAGTTTGGGATCGTCCCCGCGCTAAAATACATCGTAAAGATGATCAACGTGTTAAAAACACCCTTTCCCTTGAGATTTTCGTAGGTGAGCGGGAACGCGCAGAGGATCGTGATCGCCAGGGACACCAGCGTACAAATCACCGTGAGTACCGCTGTCCAGAGCAAGGAACGGCTGAACGACGGGTCGCCGAACACGAAACGGTATGAATCCAGCGTTACGTCCACCGGAATAAACGACACGCGCCGGTTGATGATCGCCATCGGGTCGCTGAGACTCCGGGCGAGCAGGTTCAGCATCGGGAACAAACAGAGACATATCACGACAAAGAGCAGCGCGGCAATGATAAAATCACCGGTTTTTGTCGTTTTCGATTTAATGTTAGCCATATTTTTCTCCTTATAATAGGCAAGGTAAAACCGCGATAAAGCCTGAGCCTACCAGACACCGCGCTCGCCGAACTTCTTTGCCAGCGAGTTTGCCGCCAAGAGGAAGATCACGCAGACCACCGACTGAAAGAGGCCGATGGCCGCCGTCAGGCTGAACTGGCCGTTTCGGATACCCACGCGGTACACCATCGTACTGATAACGTCCGCCACCTGCATCACGAGCGGGTTAGCCAACGTATAGGGCCGGTCGAATTCACTGCCCAAGATACGGCCCAAGTTCATGATCAACAGCACGATGATGGTCGGGCGGATACTGGGCAGCGTAACGTGCCAGATTTTCCCCCAGCGGTTCGCGCCGTCCACTTCCGCCGCCTCGTAAAGCTCCGGGTTGATCCCCGTTATCGCCGCGAGGTAGATGATCGTGCCCCAGCCCATTTCTTTCCAGATGCCCAACGCGATATAGGTGCCGACCCATCCGCCCTTGTTCATCAGAAAGTCGATTGGGCCAACGCCCAGTTTTCCCAGCGCGAGGTTTACCACGCCGTCACCGGGCGCGAACAGTTGGATCGCGATACCGCTAATGATGATCCACGACAAGAAGTGCGGCAGGTAAATAATCGTCTGCGTTACCTTTTTGTAACCCTTGTAGGAAAGCTCGTTCAACAGAAGCGCCAGAATAACCGGGGCCGGAAACCCGCACAACAGATCGAGCACGTTCAACATCAGCGTATTTCGGAGCGCCAGCAGAAAGCCCGGATCGGTGAACGCCGCCGCAAACCACTTGAAACCAACCCACGGCGATTTCCCCACTCCGGCGAAAATGTTGTAATCTTTAAAGGCGATCACGATGTTCGCCATCGGAACATAGCGAAAAATCAAGAAAAAGGCCATCGGCAACAGCAACATCAGGTAGAGCATCCACGTCCGTTTGATGTAGATGATCCGGTCAATGCGCTTGCGGTCGGCCAAACCTTTTTGTATTTCCATTTTTTCCTCCTGTAACAGTTTTTCATTATGGTAAACCCTGTTTTTACTATCCGGCAATGGACAGATAACAGAATGAAGGTATAAACTAAAGATAAAATTTTATCAGGAAGGGTATCATGCAAAAAAAAATTGACGAGAACATCGTGCCGGAGATTGATTATCTCGTGTTTCGGCGGTGCACCCCGGAATGGCGGATCAAACGCGACATGATTGACTTTTACGACATCACCTATGTTACTGCGGGAAAGGCCCGTTACACGATTGACGGAAAGGACTATGTGGTCGGCGAAGGCGATCTCCTCTGTATTCCTCCGGGACACACACGGGTGGCGATCTCCATGCCGGACAACCTGATGCATTGTTTCGCGCTGAATTTTTCCGTCTACGACATCACCGGCACTCCCGCCCGCCTTCCGTTTCCGCTTATCAGCCAAATTGGGATCCGCCGGGACCTTATCCGCCATTGCCACGAACTTATCACGGCTTGGGTCGAAAAGGAACCGGGCTACCTCATCAAAACGCGCGGCGTACTCCTGTTGATTCTCCACATCCTGTTTGAGCACATCGTCTACAACATCGATTCGTCAAACCGTGACTACCGCGTGAAAAAAGTCTGTCGCCACATCGCCACCCACTACGCCGAAAAGTTTGGTGATAGTCGGAAAAAGACTTGACAAAGTGTATGGCCTGAGATTAAAATAAAAAGCGAGGGGTATACACATGGAAAACAAACTCAAAAATTTGCTTGATTTGGCAAAGTCGCT
>JAIRNN010000010.1 GCA_031257995.1 Spirochaetaceae bacterium
CTCGGCTTTGAATTCCCTGGTGTACACCCGCCGTTCCTTGTCTTGCTTTCCCATCTTTTTCTCCTCTTACATTATATTTCCCGCTTATTTTTGTATCTACCAGATAGGGTAAGGTCCAGATTATCACCATTGTAAGAAGAGGGGACGTTGTTCTGGTGGCGGACATCGTGGGTGAGTAATGGTAAAGAAGCTCTTGTTTAAGCGGATTGTCACGCCCGGCTATATGCTGGAGGACGACCGCATCGGCCCGGCTGACCGGGAGACGTACGGGAAACTCTTGCGCCTGTCATTCAAGAAGGGGTACTGCTGGCCGAGCAACAGCGCCCTTGACGGAACGGAAAGCGGACGTACGGCCAGCCGTCAAATCACGAACTTGGAGAAGGCGGGTTATATCAAAGTAAAGAACAGCAAGGGTAAAAAGAGAAAAATCATCGTTGCAGGGCTTGTCCCCGGAGGTGAAAAGGGGACAGCCAACCCCGCCATAAGTGGCGACAGAACAGTACTAGATGAACATAATATAAAAGAACAAGTACATGAACAGGAGATGGAAAATGAAAACGCAAAAAGCGAAGCCGCATTTTCGCAAAACGAAAAAGGCGGTTTTGTTTGTTTGGATTCTGGTACTAATAAATATGAAGAGAACCGGCGAAACACCCTCTACCCCCATGCGGTTTCCCCGCAAACGGAACCGGAAAAAGATGACGCGCCTTCCCCGCCGATGGACCGGCCTCTCGCCGCGGAAGAAAGCCGTTTTATTATTCCGGCATGGATGGCGTGCTGCAAGTTCTGGAACGGGCTCGGGCTGAAGCCGGAGTGCCGGAACTTTTTTAGCCTTCCCGGCCGGTACGACCGGGAGCTTGTGAAAGCGTTCCAGTCTTACAGCCTGAAAGAGGATTTTAACGCGATGACGAACTACAGCAACCATCTCAAAAGCAAGTCGCCGGATTACGCGCCGCCCATGATTTACGGGAGCATGGCGACGTTTTTAATAAGCGGGGTTCCGCGCTACTTTGACGACAACGCCGTCGAAACCCTTTTCCGGGTCAGGGAACAAGGGAGGGAAAAATGAGCAATTTTTTCGGGGGGAAAGAGGCGGGTTCGGAAAACAGGGCGGCGCCTGTCAAAAAATACGCCTACTTGGTATGCCCGAAGAGATGGAATCCGAGAGAGCGCGAATACGACGGGTGCGGGAAACACTTCACCACGGACTCGTTTATAAGCGTGTGCCCGGACTGCGGGAAGCCGCTGTCAATGATCCTGCTTGACAAACCCGTGTATGACCGCGTTCCCCGCGTTATCTTTGAGAAGTGCGTAAAATGCGTTGACAACATACACGCGGTTGAGTGTCTGGGTGATTTTCCGCAGAATCCGGATCACTGCAACCTGTGCGCGTGCCTGAAATGCTGCCGCGAGACGGCCGCGAAAACAGACCGGGTAATCAAAGGCGAGCTCTCGCTGTGGGATCTGGCGCGGGAAGAAATACGGGGACGCAAAGAGCGCGAATCCAAAGCGGCGGCGGAGACGAAAGCGGCGGCGGAGACGAAAGCGGAGGGCGGGGCGAAAGAAGCCGGGGCAGAGGTCGGTACCAAGCGCCAGCCCGGCGACTTGTACAAAAGCATAGGCGAGATATTTGACGACGGGATACCGTTTTAGGGGGCGGGCGTTTTTGCGGGGTTGTGTCCCCTTCCAAAACGCCCATAGACGCACGAGAAGGGGGCAAGGTTGCATTTTGCGGGGGAAAGCCGAGGATTTTTCCCGACAAGGCCAAGAAAACGCTCCAGGGGGCGTTTTTGAGGCCCCTGTGATTTTATGAAGGACTAGCGGAGGAGGAGGATTGTTATGCCGGAATGGTTAAAGGTTTTTTTTGTTTTTTGTGTCGTATATCGCTTGCGGCTGTCTCACAATTTTTGCCGTCAACAAGGCTGTCAGTGATTTTTTTTATGAGCTTGAGGACGAGGGCGGCGAAATCAGGTACGACTTGTTAGTAATGGCGATGGTTTTTTGGCCGTTTGCGCTTGCCTTTATGGGTGGAGCCGGGCTGGGCAAGCTCTTGCTTATGGCGGGGAAGCTGGCGCTGGGCAAGCCGAAACCGAGGCTGACCGACGAGGAGAAGGAGACGCTGCGGGAATCCGGCCTTTTGTGAAACAGGTGTTGACACAGCCGGAACGAAGGGGCATACTGAAACAAGGAGACGCCGTGTATTAACCTGCAACCACAAGACCCGGACGCCGGCCGGCCTTAAAAGAGGCGGCATCCGCTTTGCCTCCATCCTCGCGTACCAGGCGGATGTTTCGCGCCCCGTTGATCCGTGTACCGGCCGTGCCGGGCCCCGGCCTTCTGACGGGGCTGCTGATAGCGCGGTGAAGGAGTAGCGCCGTAACAGCCGGACAGAAAGAAATCCGAACGGAATGCGAAGTCAAGGACACGCTGCCGCTTGAAGCCCTTGAAATTTTGCAGGGGGAACTGAAACGGCGCGCCCGCGAGGATTACCGCAAAATCAGGGCCAGCATACTCAAGCACGGGATAGTTGTCCCGCTTTTCATCTGGAGGGACGGCGGCCGCAACCGGGTTATAGACGGAACCGGACGGACGGAAACCCTTCGCAAAATGGCCGGGGAGGGTTTTGCGATCCCGCCGCTGCCCGTTGTGTTTATCCACGCCAAAGACGAAGCGGAGGCGAAAGAGATACTGCTCAAAATCAGCAGCCACTACGGGCAAGTCTCCCAGAAAGGGTTTGAGGAATTTATCAGGGGACTGGAAATAGATTTTGAAGACCTTGGGCTTGACGTGAAACCGCCGCGAGACGTCGGGGAAGAACTCGGCCTTGTTCCCGCGACAAAAGCGGAACCGGCAACACGGCCCGGCGACGTCTACGAGATCGGAAGCCACCGCCTGATTTGCGGGGACAGCGCGGAGCCGGAAACCTACCGGCTGCTGATGGGTGACGAGCTTGCGGACTTGGTGTTTACCGACCCGCCATACGGGGTAAAAATCGGCGAGAAAAACCAGGCGCTTGAAAAACACGGAAAGAACAGCACGAGGAGGGTTCTTGAGAATATCGAGAACGACACGCTGGACGCTGAGGCCCTGTGTATCCTGCTAACCCAAGTGTTCAAAAACGTGCGGGAACGCATGAAAGACGAAGCGTCATACTACGTCACGGGCCCGCAGGGGCAGAACGCCATGATGATGACGCTTTCCCTGCTGGACGCGGGGATACCGGCAAAGCACCAGTTAGTATGGTGCAAGAGCCAGCCCACGTTCAGTATGGGCCGGCTTGATTACGACTACCAGCACGAGCCGATTTTCTACGGGTGGAAGCGCAGGCACAATTTTTACGGCATGGGAAAATACCGGACAAGCCTGTGGCACTACGACAAGCCCAAGAAAAGCGGCCTGCACCCCACGATGAAGCCGCCCGCGCTGATAGAGAACGCGATACTCAACAGCATGGAACCGCTGGAGAAAAGCGAGAACGCGCTATTAAACAGCAGCGTAAAGAACGACATAATTCTCGATCCGTTTGCGGGAAGCGGCAGCACGCTGATAGCGGCGGAGGACTGCAAACGCCGGAGCCGCCTTATTGAAATAGACCCGCATTATTGCGACGTGACCGTGAAACGCGCCCTTGAAGCGTATCCGAAACTGAAAGCGCGGGTTACGCATGAGAACGAAGACGGAACGCCCGAAGAAGTGACCGCCGAGACTTTTTCAGACGGAAATTAGACGGAGAAGTGATTATGCCGATGCCTGAAAACTTGGTGGGGAAAGCGGTGCCGATAAGCAAGCAGCCGAACCGCGGCAAGGGGGCGGGACGGAAACCGAAACTTATCAGGAAATGGATAAAGGACTGCAACGTCTCAAAAGACGACGCGAGGCAAATGATGAGCCATCTTTTACACGCCTGTACGCTTAAGGGCCTAAACCAGCTGCAGAAAACCGAGTACGACAGCGTGAGCGCGGCAACTTACGCTATGATATCCGGGATGGTTAAAGCGGCAAAGAAAGGGGACATAAAGCCGCTGATTGAGATGTACGAGTTTATATTCGGGAAGGAAGAACAGAGGATCAGCCTCACGGCGCATTCGGCGGAGTATGTGGAACTGAAAGACGCGGTACTGGAAAACATCATAAAGAACGGCGAAAAGAACGGCGGGCGGGAAACGCTTATAGAAGAACTGGAAAAGGCGGCCGGCTGTGAGACTGACGAAGGCTGAGGCGCGGGACCTTTTATTCACGCTGTCGCCCCCGCATTACATCAAGAGCCTCGGCTTTAAGCCGTACCAATGGCAGGAGGACATACTGAAAAGCGGGCACAGGCGCAAAGTAATCAACGGGGCGAGACAGGCGGGGAAAAGCACCATCGTCTGCGCGAAGCCGTGCCATGTGGCGAAGCATTATCCGGGGAGCGTGTCAATCATCGCCGCGCCCACGGAACAACAGGCGTTTTACGACATGGAAAAGGTGAAGGCGTTCATAAACAGGGACGCGGGGTATCCTGAGAAGAAGCGGAACAGCGACAGGCTGATCGAGCTTGAGAACAAAAGCTGGATACTGGTGGTACCCGCCACGGAGACGTCGGCCAGAGGCCCGAGCGCGCCCCGGCTGATACTGCTGGACGAGGCGAGCCGGATTGAGGACGCGGTTTACCATTCGGGCATTCTGCCCATGCTGAACAACAACCCGGAATGCGAGCTCATCTGCATAAGCACGCCAAACGGACAGCAAGGGTTTTTTTACGAAAGTTACGGCAACCCCGCGTGGGAACGGTACGAAGTGCGGAGCCCGTGGGACGTGATCGACATAGAATTCCGGCTGGCTGAAGGCGAGCCCGAAGAGGAATACCGGCGGAGGCTGGCGGAGAAAAACATAAGGGGCTGTTATTCCCCCCGGCACGGGAACAGGGAGGAGCAGGAATTTCTGTTAAAGGAGATGGGGACATATATGTACCGGCAGGAGAACCGCGTGGAATTCGTGGAGCCGAAAGACCAGATATTCAGTTACGACGAGATCGAGCGGCTGCGCCAAAGCGCGGCGCGGCCCGTGGCGTTTGACGAAATCGGCACAGCCGAGCCGCTGTTGCTGTAAACGCGCCGCGTTTTCACGCCGCTTGACAGTTTCAGAACGGGATGCCATTATAGAGTTATGCGTGTCAGCGTGACAGCCGGGAGGGCGGTGTAAAAGAGTATATCCTTGTGGCGGACATCGGGAAGAAGCGCGATTTTTTCGCGCTGATGCTCTTTTATGACAACGCCCATATAGCGGACGGCAACAAGACGCTTGAAACGCCCGACCGCGTACTCCACCGGTACGACATCACCAACATCGAACAGTATCAGGGTCTCGAATACGGGGAAATGGCGGCGCGGATCGTCACCGTTATGGAACACCCCCGGCTGAAAAATAACACGGAACTGATAGTTGACGGCACCGGGGTTGGGGACGCGGTGATAGAACTTCTGCGGAAACACGGGCTGTACCCGGTACCGATAATTTTCACGGGCGGCAAAACCGCGGCCGACAACTACGCGAAAATGGGAAATGTTTTTACCGGCACAGCCGGCCGGCTTGCCGGGGCGAGAGTGTTAAACTCCGTCAGCGTTCCCAAGAAAGACCTCGTGGACGCGGGGATTGTCCTTGTCCAGCAGGGGCGGGTGGCTGTCGCGCCGGGGAAATGGAAAGACCGTTTTTTAGAACAGCTTGGGAACTTCAAAGAAAAGCATAACGAACGGACGGGCAACAAGAAATACGAGGCGGGGGATGAGGAGGTACACGACGACCTTGTCGTGTGCTACCTCATGGGCGCGTGGTGGATACTGAACCGGAAAGGGCGGAACGCCATAGAGGAAAGGCGGCTGGAGCCGGACCGGACGGCGGGATGGGAACCCGCCGACTTCATGTAAGGAGACGCTGTGTAAAGCGGGAAAAAGAACATAAAACGCCGCGCCTTAACCGGGACGGAATCGAGCGGCTGGTAAAAATACACAAACAACTCAAAGAGGGGCGGGCCTCCATGGACGCGAAGTGGCGCGACATAGCCCGGTACATAGACCCCGCGATGAACTGGAACGAGGAACCCGACCCTGCCCAGAAACCGCAGGAAACGGCCCATATATACGACACCACGGCAATCAAAGCAAGCAACACCCTCGCGGACGGCATACAGGGTTATTCGTTCGCGCGGAATCAGGCGTGGTTCAAACTGGAGCCGGAAGACACGCCGGAGATGAGCGGGGGCGAGAGCGCGTGGGTACAGCTTGCGGAAAAAGAGATGTACCGGCAGATGCAAAAAAGCAATTTCTACGACGAGGGCCGGGCGTTTGTGAAATGCGCCGCCGACTTCGGGACCGCGGTTATGACGCGGACGGATGACGTTGTCCGGCGCATCCCGGCGTACAAGACCCAGCACCTGAAACACTGCTGCATTGACGAGAATCCCTGCGGGGAAGCGGATGTCCTGTTCCGGGATTTTTTTGCGGACGCTTACAAGGCCGCCGCCCTATTCGGACTGGACAGGCTGCCCAAAGCCGTGAGGGAAGCCTATGACAAGGGGAGCCTGAAACTTTGGAAGTTTACCCAGGCGATTCTCCCCCCGGACCGTTACGGCCTCGGAATTCCCGCGAAGGAAGGGTACGAGTATTACTCGGTCTACTGGGCGGACATTGAGCGGGACAAGGCAATTATGGACGGCTGGTTCCGGCAAAAGCCGTTTTTTGTCTGGCGGTGGAGCCGCAACCTTGACGGCGGGGTATGGGGCAGCGACAATCCGGGCATGGCGGAACTGGCGGACATAAAACAGGCGAACAGCGTGAGGGCCGATTACTCAAGGATTGTCCAGCAGATGGGCCGTCCGCCCATCAAGGCGACGGAAGGGCTGAACGGGCGGATTAACCTGAAGCCCAACGGCGTGACAAGCGTGAGGCCGGGCGAGGATTTTACGGTGGTTCCCGTCACCGGGAACGCGCAGGGGATAATGCAGGATCTGGCGTTGCTGCAAAGGGCCATAAACGAAGCGTACTACACCGATTTCTTTTTGATACTCAGCCAAAACATCGAGAAGCAGAAGACGGCCACGGAGGTTGCCGGGATACAGGGGGAAAAGGCCGTCCTGATGTCGGCCTTCTACGGGCGGCTGAGCGCGGAATTCTTGGAGCCGGTACTTGAAGACCTGTTCAATATGGAACTGCTGAGCGGACGCATACCCGCGCCGCCTGAAAGCCTCGCGGCGCGTGACGAGCGTCTGCGGATTGACATGGTGAGCCCTCTGGCGCAGATGCAGAGACGCTACCTGACGGTGGGGAACAGCCAGCAGGCCATAGCGGAGATACTCGCGCTTTACCAGATAAGGCCGGAGGTTGCCGACAACCTCAATCTTGACCTGCACGTGCGGAACATCGCGGACGGATACGGGATAGACAAGCGCGTGTTAGTGGATATGGCGGACGTTGAGCGGCTAAGACAGGCGCGGGCGCGGCAGATGGCGGCGCAGCAGCAGCGGATGGAAACTATGGCCGCGCTTGACGCCGGTTCAAAAGCCGCGGCCAACGCGAGCAAGTCCGACCCCGCGACGTTACAGGCCGTCGCCGGAGCAATGGGGGCGGCGCGATGAACGGCAAAGAAGCGGCAAAGGCCGCGATTGAGGAACGAAAGATATTCCGGCGCGTGTTTGCGGGAGAGGACGGCACGGCGGTACTCGCATGGATACTGAACGAATGCCGCTGTTTCTCGCAGGAGGCGCAAATCATAGACCCGGCTCTCACGGCGTTTTGCAACCGGCTGCTGGGAAAGACCGGAATAATCCACCCTGACAACCTGCACGGGGACACGGCGGCGCGGCTTGCGAACGCGAACGACCTTGACCTCGCGCAAATTATAGGAGACGGGCATGAATGATTTTTTTAGCTGTTTTAACAGCCAGAGGCTGACGCTGTTATGCGCCCCGGACGGGGGAGGAGGGGGAACGCCCCCGGCGCAACCCCCGGCAACGCCGCCCCCGGCAACGCCGCCCCCGGAAAACACGCCTCCGGCAGACGAAGCCGGGGAGGAGTGGAAAGGCTGGTGGGCGGGGCAACTGAGCAAGGAAACCCGCGACAAGCACAAGGACAGGCTTCTTGGGCTCAAGGGAAAACAGCTTGGGGAAGTGTTTGACGAGTATTTTTCAAACTCGGACAAGCTCAAGGAGGCGGTGGTGTTTCCCGGCAAGGACGCGAAACCGGAAGAAGTGGCGGCGTTCCTGAAACGGATGGACATACCCGCCTCCGCCGAGGGCTACGAACTGGACGCGAAGCTGGTACCGGAAGGGACGGACGAACAGCGCGGGCAGGCGGCTGCGGAAATCGCGGCGGTTATTCACCGGAACGGCCTCACCAAGAAACAGGGGCAGGCCATTTTTGCGGAGTACGCGAAGATGCTGGGGGACATCGGGCGGAACATCGAGGCCCAAAGGAAAGAACAGGCAAACACATTCGAGGCCCGCCTGTTGCGGGAGACGGGCGGCGAGAAGGCGGCGGCTGAAACGCGGGAGTATTTCAAAAGGGCTCTTGTCGCGCTTGGGGACAAGGCCCTTGTGGAGAAGCTCGAAAAGACGGGAATGCTTTACGACACGTCGCTTGTGCGGGCCTTCGCGGACATCTGGAAAGCCGGGAATCAGGAGCCGCCGTTACCGGGCGGCACAGGGGGAAGCGAGGAAAAGAAAGCCGGAGCCCTGCCGATGGGAGAAGAGTTTAACAAGCGTTACGGAGAGAGGAGAAAGTAATGGCAGGAATACTTGACGAAGTGATGGAAGGCATCGGCGCGAAAGAAAAAGGCGGGACACCCCCGCCGTCCGGCACACCCCCGGCGCAACCCCCGGCAACGCCCCCGCAGAACGCGCCTCCGGCAACGCCGCCCGCGACCGCGCCGGAAGGGGAGAAGAAGGGCGCGTTTGAGTACGGCAGCCGGTTTAAGGAAATGTACGGGGAGAGGAAAGCGCAAGACAAAGGGGCTTGACACAAGCCGCCGTATGTGTTTAACTTATGGCGACGTCGGGGAGAAATCCCCGCCGCCATGAGCATACAGCTTGCGGAGCGGAGACGCTCGCGGCAGTATGCGCTATCAAGCTGACCAGGCATAAGCCGTGGCAGGGGAACCGTAAGGCGGGAACGCCGAAAAGAGACCCGGGCCAACCGGATTACTTGATGGGGAAGCGAGGGCGCAGAGGATGAAAATCCGCCGGCCGCCGCGTGTCCGAACAAAACCAACTTTTTGTAAGGAGACCATCAATATGGCAATACTTAACCAAAACAAGCCGTTCACGCTGGCCGAGGCCAACCGGATGAGCGGCAACGCGGAGACCGCGAACCTTCTCGCGGAACTCCAGCAGAAAAACGACTTCCTGGACGAGGTTCCTTGGTTCCCGACAACGCACGGAAGCTACACCAAAGAGATCCGGGCAAAGGAACTTGACGGCGGCGAATTCACCGAAGCCAACGCCGGCATACCGCTGATAGGCGGCGCCACCGACGTGATCACGATGGCGGTCAAAATGTACGAGGCGGAGAGCAGGTGCGACGACCGCATCCTCCAGACCGCCGACGATCCCTATCAGGCCCGCGAAATCTACGACAAGATAAAGCTCGAAGGCTTTATGCAGGACTTCAACAGGCGGCTGCTTTACCCGAAAACGGCGGGAGACGACAAGGCCATCCCCACGCTTACCGAGCGGAAAGCGGCTATCAGCGAGGACGTGAGCGATCCCGCCTGCAACTTCGTGTTTGACGCGGGGGGCGCCGGAACCGGACTGACATCGGCGTGGCTGTTCGAGTTCGGGCGCAGCGGGTTCCACATGATCTACAACAAAGCGGGGAGCCCCGGCATTAAGAACGAGGACAAGGGTCTGGAGCGGGTTCCCGCCGAAGACGGTTCGGGCTATTTGTACGCGTGGATACGGCATTACCAGATAATCGCCAACATGGTTGCGACAAGCCCTCGCCATTTTATGAGGATGGCGAACATCGACCCGTCTCCCGGCGCCAAAGCCGGAGAGGGACGGTTTGACCCGGACATCCTGATCGAGGGGATGATCCCCTACCTTGACGATCCCCGGAGCGCGGTACTTTTTGTCACGCGCGGGGTGTGGGGCCAGATCAACAAATCCCTTTACGACAAGAGCAACATCTCGTACTCGCGCCGTGAGGTGGAGGGGTACGGCCCCGTGCCGGAAATTATGGGCATTCCCATAAGGCCGTGGGACGCGATCAGCCAGAACGAATCGCAGGTAGCGTAAGGAAGGAGGAAGAAACATGACAGATTACATGAACAGGTTCGGGGCGGTGACGAACACCGGGAGCGCGAATGTGCTTGACTTCGGGGAGATTGACGAACGCGCCGCGATGCAGACGCACCGCACCGGGGAAAGCGGCGGCCAGACCGTGGTGTTCCGGGCGGCTTCGGCTATTACCGGATCGGTGACGGTGAAGCTTCAGGACAGCGCGGACAACAGTACGTTTGCCGACCTTGAGACGGCGCAGGCGGTCGTGAACCCCAGAGCCGGAGACTTCGCTTTTCTGCCGTTCCCGCTTATCCACAAGCGGTACGTCAGGGCGGCGACAGCGGCGTCGGCAACGGGTGTCACGGCCCGGATTGAAGCCGGAGTATCAAAGCCCCGCGGTTAAGCGGGACAGCCCCGGCGCCGCGCCGGGGCGTATTTTCATTTTAAGGAGACGTTTATGAAGTTTAGATGCGACAGGTCATTCGAGCATTCGGGCGCGCGCAGTTACACGAAAGGGAGAGTCTACGACATCGCGCCGGAAACGGCGGGGGAACTGATCGCGCTTGACAAGAAGCGGGAGAAAGGAGCCCTTGAGTATTTCACGCCCGCGGACGAGGCGGCGGCGGCCTTTGTGAAAGACATGAACCCGGAGAAACCCCCGGAGCCGGTAAAGCCGAAAGAACCGGACGGGAACAAACCCCCGGAGCCGGTAAAGCCGGCTAAGGCGCGACTGACGGCGGAAGCCGAGGCCCTCGGAATCAAGCCGGCCGGAAAAGAAAAGAACGCCGAAACCGCCGCGCTCATCGCGGCGAAAAAAGCGGGAAGCGGAACCGGTAACGCCGGAGGCGCGGCGCGATGATTGAAGCGGCGGACAAGTACGAAAAGGAACTGGAAACTCTCAAGTGCCCGGATAACGACTTCTGGTACCGCTACGAGCTTCCGGTCCGGCTTGTCCGCCAAAACTTTGTGTCGGTTTACGAAGGCGGGGTTATCGGCAAGATTTCAATTGTGGTCAACGAACCCGCCTGCGCGGTGACGGAAATATCCCAGATGGTTTTATCGGGCGACCGCCGCCGCCGCTATATGTTCGGAAAAGACGTTATGCTGTTTGGCCGTTACCTTATGGGCAAGTACCGGAAAATCACTTTTGCGGTGATGACGGGGGCTCCGATTGAAGAATTTCACGACAGGCGGGCCAAGCGGCTGGGATGGAATATTGCGGGGACACTGCGCGACGAAGTGCGGGACGGAAACGGCGAATGGCACGACGTGAAAATTTACGAATGGGTCAACCCGGACTGGAGGCCGGAAAATGCTTAAAAACGGCGTTGATTACAGCGCGTCATGGGAGCAGATATGCGACCGCGCGCTCGGACGGCTGGGAGCGGACGGGGTGGACAACGAGAACTCGGCGGAATACTGCGAAAGGTATCTGCCGGAAGCGGTGGAACACGTTCTGGGGCAGTTTGATTTCACGTTCGCGAGAAAACGGGAGCGGCTCGCGCCGGACACGGAGCCGCCCGCGTTTGGCTGGAAATACCGGTTTAATTTGCCGGTGTCGCTCATCAGGCTGACAGGCGTTTACGGAGGTCATCCGGGGAACGGAACGGACGCGGATTTTAACGAAACGCGGCGCGTCCCTTACCAGGCGGAGAACGGCGCGATACTGGCAAACACCGGGGAACTGTTTATTATATACACCGAAAGGCCCGATGATCCCAACCGGCTGACGCAGGGCGCGAGGAAAGCAATCTCAACATACCTTGCCTACCTGCTGTCGACGGCGATAGCGTCAAACGAACAGCTTACCGGACTCCTGTTGCAGGAGGCGGCGCAGGCGATAGAGACGGCAAAGAAAGAAGACGCGCAGACGGGTTATGATCCCGCGTTCGAGGGGGAGCCCTTTCACACGGAGGCGCGAAAATGAACACATCCCAGCTGTTCAACAATTTCTCTGGCGGGGAGACCAGCCCGCTACTGGCGGCCCGGGTGGATTCGGCGGCCTACGCGATGGGCGCGAAAAAGCTCAGAAACTTTATCCCGATGATGACCGGGGGCGTGAGGAAGCGGCCCGGAACATGGCTTTACAAGGCTGACGCCAGCGATAAAAAGACACGGCTTGTTGAATGGGACACGGGGCTTGCCGGGGAGAACGCCCGGCTGCTTCTGGTATTCGCCGCCGTGTCGGAGACGGAAACCGGAATAGACGTCTACAGGGAAGCCGGGCTCGCGGGGCGACTGACGCTTTCCGGCGTTGGCGAAGCCGGACTGTTTGAATTGCAGTACGCTGTGACAAGCGAAGCGGGCTCCAGCGCCTTGTGGCTTGTCCACCGGAATATCGCCCCGCGAACCATGACGGCAACGGAGGAGACAATTCCTGAAACGCTGGACACGCCCGCATTTTTTGACGACAGCAAGCCCGTGTTTGACGCTCCCGGCAAATACCCCGGCGCGGCCGCGGTTTACGCGGGGCGGCTGTGCCTGGGGGGGAACGGGCGAGTATCCAAGCCGGATATGGCTGAGCCGCCCTCCCGACAGCGTCACCGGACGAAACAGGTTTCTTGATTTTACCCCCGGCGACAATCCGGCTGACGCGATTGTGATTGAGGAAAACGACATGGGGGGCAGCCGCCTTCTGTGGCTCGCGTCCGGGCGGCGGCTTATTGCGGGAACGGCGAGGGCCACATGGAGCGACAACGGATCGGTACCAACACCTTCTTCTTTCGATATGGGCATTGTGGAGTATGCGGGATCGGCCGCGTTACGGCCCAAAGGCACGAAAGAAATCATGGCCTACGCGGGACGGAACAACAGGACGCTCCGGGCGGTCGTGTGGCAGGAGACATCGGAGGGCGCGGGATTTGTTGACGTTGATATTTCCCGGAACGCCGCGCACCTTTTCACGTCCGGCATCCGTGATTTTGATATTATGGATTACCCGTACCCGGTTATATGGATTGTTACGGGAGACGGGGCCCTTGTTAGCTGTACTATTGACTTGCGGGCGGGCGTTCTCGCGATGGCGCGGCACGACACCGAAGGGAAATTCAGGGCTTGCACGGTGAGGCGCAAGGACGGGCAGGACGACATTTTGTTTCTGGCGGCGGAACGGCCCGAAGGCGGGGCAACGGATATTGTGACGCTCGTTCTTTCCGAAATCGTTGACGCGAATTACGAGGAATCGCATTATGTGGACTGCGGTATCAGGGCGGTGTTTGATCCGCCCGTTACCGAAATCCCCCTCCCCGAACCGTTGCGGAGGGACGGCGTACAGGCGTTCGCGGACGGAGCGCGCGAGGACATTACCTTGTCGGAAGACAAGGGCACGATGCTGTTCCGCGATCCGGTCAGGCTGGCGCACATCGGGCTGCCATATAAATCGGAACTCTCGCCCAACACGCCGGAAATACCGGCCAACGGGACAAGTATCGGGAAAAAACAGCGCGTTGAAAAGGCGGCCTTTAAAGTGTACGCCAGCATGGGGGGAGAATGCGGAATCACGGAAGAGAAAGCGTCTCCGATCCCCTATATGAGGTACGGGCAATACAAGCTGGGCGAGGCCCCGCAACCGTTTACGGGCGACATAAACATAACGGTGGGGGGAACAATCAGCACCGAAGGGAATCTGGTCATCACGCACGGGGAGCCCGCGCCGTTTACCCTGCTCGCGCTGGTTGAGCGCGTGGCAATTTTGGAGGCGTAGAAATGGCGACAGGTTTAGCGATAACGAGTCTTGTCATAAGCGCGGCGGGCGTGGGTGTCAGCGCCGCGTCCGCTTCCAAAAACGCGAAAATTGCCAAAGACCAGCTTGATTACCAGAAGCAGAAAGACTACACGCAGATGCAGGGGCAGATCGCGGAATACCAGCTCGGCATTGAGGAATCGCGGGCGCAGGTGGACAGCTACGACAAATGGCTTGGCAACTACCAGAATATGTACGACCAGCAGATGGCCTCAAAGAACGCGCAGACCGAAGCCCTGAAAGCGTCCGGGCAGGAAGCGTACGACAACTTTATGAACGCCATCGGATACAGCGACGCTCTGGCCGGGGCGTCGGGCCGCGTTGGGGGAAACACGTCGGCGGGCGCGGCGGCACAGGCGATTGACCGCCAGCTTGTAAACTATGCCGGAGAGGACCGGTCGCTGAGCGGATACGACGGCCTCTTTGGGGCGCAGCTTCAGGCGGCGAACTTGGAAACAGACCAGATCAGAAAAGACCTGGAATTCCAGCTTTTCGAGACACAGCAAAACCGCGGCGTCGCGGAAAAGTCCATAGAGCATTACGAAAACGCCATAGAAAGGACTCAGAGCGCGATGGACAGTTTGCAAAGCGAAGCCGCGTCAAAGGCGGCGGAGACCGCAAAAGCAAAGGAAAACTACAACAAAATAAAAAAAATAGGTAGAAGCCGAAGGGGAGTCTTGTAAGAATAATAAACGTAAACTACAGCCCGTTAAGGCGCGCTATACAGGCCGAGAACGCCGCGAACATGGCCGGGCTTGTCCCCGAAGGGCACAGGCTTCAGGAAGAAGAAAACGCCGCGCGGAACTGGCAGAACGCCGCGAACCTTGTCCTTCAGGGGGCCCAGCTTGGGCTTGATCTCTTCAAAACGGTGGAAGCCATAAAGACCCAAAGCTTTATACGGGACAAGAAGAATTTCGACAATACCGCCAAAAGCATAATGGCGCAAAAGATAGAGGCGGGGATACAGCCGTTCGCCGAAAAGGACGGCGAGATGAGATACGAGCAGTACCCGGAACTGACGGAACTCGGAAACCAATACGTTGAAAGCGTCCGGCAGAAATACGGGGAACAGGCGGCGAAAGACGCTCAGGCGCACGTTGACGGCATGAACATAGACGCCTATTTTAACGCCGCGAAACTGCTCAACAGGGACGCGGTGGAACTGACGGAGACGAACGGCGGTCTCATGGCGGAAAAGGCGGTTGAGGCGGGGGATTTCCGTGTTTACGAAAACTGGCTGGGAACCGTTGAGGACGCGTACATGAGATCGCAACTGTATCAAAAAGGCAAAAAAGAGTTTGACTACGGGATGGCCCTCAAGTCGGCCGAAGGCGTTTATGACGCGGGGGGACTGGATGCCGCCACGCTGGCGGCAGAGAACGCGAGGGGGCCGGAAGGAACGGAATTCTCGGTAAAAGAAAAAGAAGCCCTGAAAGCGGATATCGGGAAGTACGCGGCGCAACAGACGCGGGAAGCGGGGAACGCGGCGGCGTCGGCTTTCGAGTCGGCGATGAAAAGCACGGGCGGGAACATAGGCGCGTCCGTAACAGCCGCCGAAAAAGCCGCCGAGAAAGTAACCGGCTCGCCGGAAGCGCGGCGGGCCGCGGAGCAGAAACTGTCGGGCATGCAGTCGGAGGCCCTGAACGAGAGCTTTAACGAGTTTCTTATAGACAACGGCGCAAACGCCGAACAGCTTGAAAGTCAGGCGGATCTGCTCAGGAAGATGGGAGACGGCGGCGATTACCGGGGGCAAACCAATCTCAGAAGGAATCACATTGAGGAACTTGAGAGGAGAGCGGCCTCCATCAGGGCAGCCGAGGATGCCGCCATAAGGAGAGCGGGGTCGGAAGCGTCCAAAGAAATCAAGGAAGAGGCGAAAGTGGACGCGGACGCGCTTATTGACCGTTACATGAGATGGGAACGCGGAGAACAGGTGGACGGCAGGACGCTTCTGCGCGATCTGGTTGATTTCGGGAGCATACTGGGGGAAAAGCAGAACGCGTATATTGAAAACCTTGTTTTCGGAAAAGACAAGTCGTACAGCGAGGATAAATACCGCGCGCTTGGAAGCGTCCTGAAAGCGGCGAAAGTGGATCCCCAAAGACAGGCCGAGATACTCGAATCGCTGAGGCAGGCGCGGCTTGACGGCGCGGACGGGGAACAGATGGGCAGGTTGATTGACGGGTTTAACAGGGTCGAGACGGCAAAATACCTGTCGGGAATAATGTCAGGAAAGGAGCTCAGAGACACCGATGCCGTTGCTATGGTGGAGGCGGCGAACGCGGGGGACTTGGACGCCTATATCTACAGCCGGTCGGACACGAAGGGCGGATCGAAAGAGAACTGGATAGGCGGGGAAAGCATGAAAAAAGCGTACGCCTCGCTTAAGGGCAAGCTGGAAGGCGTGGCGGCGGAGGCCGGGCTGGACATAAAGAATGTCGAAATGGCAAAAGACGCGGCCGGCGACAGCGACGGGTACTATATCGCGACGGACAATAAAGAGGACAAGTACCGCCTTGGGGTTACAAAAGGAGGCCCTTTCAATATGTTCAAGAAACTGGGGCTCGAAAGGCTTGAAAACGGCGAATGGGTACCGTACAAGTATACGGTTGAGAGCCCGCTGGGAAAAGCGAGGGAATTCGACCCCCACTACCAATAGAATATAAGAGGAGGCGCGCGTGGACAGCGAACTTTTTAATCCGGCGAGCCCGGAATACCAGAAACTGCCGGAATACGAACGGATGCGGAGGGAACGCCTAGCCCGGGCAAACGCGAGGATGGCGGCGCGGCGCGAAGCCGCCGATGCCCCGGCAGGGGAAGCGAAGCGGGCTTTGTCCGAAACGGGCGGCCTTGCCGTCTCGGAAAACGATTATGAATTTATAAGAAGGTCCTTACCCCTTATTGAGGCATCCGAAGACAAGCGGGAGATATGGGAACGGCTTTCAGCCGCTTCCGTCTACGCGAACAACTTCGGCATCCCCATTGAAACCGCGTATCTTGACCTTGAAGAACTTCACCGGCAGTACGCGGGGCGTGACTTCGATAAGAGAGGCGGGGCGCAGGCGGCCATCGACAGCGTAGAATACTCGTTTGAGGCGGCGGGCAAGAACTGGCTGGCCATACAGTATCACGGCGAGAAAGACCCTGAACAGCGGGCGCGGATAGCGGAACAGATACGGGGCATTGAAGCCGAGATGGAACGCCTTAAGGACAAGGCCCCGAAAGTGTGGGACGACGCTTATGTGTCGCAGGGGGCGTTCAGCGACCTCGCGCTGCTGGGGCGGAACATTCTCACCGCGACGGGGGAGAACGCCGTCCCGCTCGCGTCCGCCTTGGCTATAGGCGCGGTTACGGGGGATCGGAGGGGCGGCTCTGAGCTCGCTCCCGAAGGCGGCGGCGGCAAAAGCGGTGGCGGGGATAACGGCGGCGGCGGTGGGCGCGAACGCGGCGGCCTCCGTACAGGGCGTTACCTACTGGGAGATGACGGACACTTACGGCATTGACGACGATATAGCGTGGTCGCACGCGGGCCTTGTGTCGGCGGGAACCGGCGTGATGGAGGCCGCGCTGGGGGGAGTCGCGTCCGGGGCCTTAAAAAACCTGTTCGGGCTGGGGTTCGGCGGGGCGTTAAATAAGGCGGTGTCGAAGTGGTTCGTGTCCGGGAAGATGGGACTGGCGGGAAAAGCCCTCATGGACTGGGCTTCGGAAGTTGCCGAGGAGGGCCTGACCGAGGGCGCGGAGACGGTTTTTGAGGGCTCCGTCATTAACATGGCGGCAGGCAAACAGAGAAAGCGGGACATTGAAAGGCTGCGCGGGATATACGCAGGGCCGATAGAGGAAACCGCCGCATGGCTTGAGGCGGAACTGGAGAAACACCCGGAGATAGCGCGAAAAGAGGCGGA
>JAIRNN010000013.1 GCA_031257995.1 Spirochaetaceae bacterium
CAGTATACTGTTTTGCGGATGAGTTTATCAAGACCATTACGGACTGTCCCGCCGGACGCATGATCACGGGCCGCTGGAAAGGGAAACGGGGGCCAAAAAAACGGCTGAGCCTTGCCGAAGCGATGACCTTAAACATCCCGCGTTTTTATCTCCACGCCCAGGATTTGAAGGCTGCCCGCCGGCTGGCCGCGCATTTCTTCGGGGATTATTTCCCCGGCCCGCCCAATTATGAGCGTTTTGTGAAAGCGTCAAACCGGCCCTTCCCCGCCGTAGCGGTATTTATGAAGTATCTGCTGTTTCTCAACAGGACAAGAAAGAGCAAAGGGGTTTATTTCATTGACCCGGCGCTTTGAGCGCCTGCGGGAACCCCAGTGTCAGCGCGCGCATGGCAACCTTGGGATACGCCTCGCGGGGGAAGGCCGGCAGGGGCTGGTTTTGCGGGTTTGAGGCGCGCGGAGCCTGCGGGAAGGAGGGAGGATCTTCCGGGCCTGTTGTTCACAACCGGGAGCCCCTAAGCGTAAGCGGCGGGCGGGAGGCAGGGGGGAGAGGGCCTGTTGCCTTTATCGGTGGTGGAGCATTTTTTGGGCCCACGCCGTGCTGCCGAATAGTTAAACGCGCTCAACATTTCGCGCACGGCATCGGGCATCCCCCTTATTATGTTGTAGAGAGGATTGCTTGATATTGTTTGATAGATTGTTTAATATGGAGGTTGTTTGATGAGTCACAAGGTAAAGATTGGGATCCGTCCGGTTATTGACGGGCGGTGGATGGGGGTCCGCGAAGGGCTTGAAGAACAGACGATGAATATGGCGCGGGCGGCGAAGCAGTTACATAGAAGAAAACTGCTTTTATGGCGACGGGCGACATGTGTGATTGCCGAGGGGACGATTGCCGGATGGATTGAGGGGGGGGGGGACTTCGGCGGCAGAGGCGAAGTTCACGAAGGAGATTAGTATGGGAAAGAAGCGGTTTTTAGCGGGAATGCTGGCGGTTCTGTTGATGGGGGGTTTGGCCGGCTGTAAAGCAGAATAACAAAAATGTCCGGGGTCCGGAACTTGCAGCGTGACGGTGTACTGGAGCGAAGAAGAGCTGCGCTTTTATACTGCCGGTTATTCTTGCGGCAGCACTTATTGTTCCGCCACTCAGCGAAAACAATCTCCAGGCGGCGTTTTAACGGCGGGCAAAACCGTAAAATGCAGTTGCAACCATCAATGGGCGCGTGGCTATTGACACATTCAGAAGCCCCTGTCGGGCTCCATTCTGGGAAAGGAGGCGTAGTGGATTATGCTTTCGATTAAGAAAAATATAAGCGGGGGAAGTCTCCCGCTGTCAACAAGTTAAGAATATTTGTCCGCGAATGGTGCCATAATATGGCGTGGCGAATTGACACGAATAAAAGAGATGCGTGCTGTGAAAAACCCGTGTTAATCCGCGAAATCTGCGGACCCTTCTAATCCGTGTTCATTCGCGTACATTCGCGGACCTTTTTATTTTCTATTTGCCTAAGTTGTTGACAGTGGGAAGTTTCCCGCAATGCCCCGCTTTTATCACTGCTTAATCACGGGGCTGTCCACAAAGAGAGTCTGTCGGCACTGATGAATGCTCGAGGGGATAGCATTAGCGGGGTCTGTTCAGCACCTCCCGGAAGCCCGACCATTTTTCATACCACCACCCGCTAAGGAAGTCGGCCCCCTTAAATATGCTCTGTGGGAGAGCAGCACCCATCTGGGGGCATTGCGCCTGTGCCGCCTGTGAGAGTACGCCGCGCTACAAGCACAGTCCCCCCTCCCCAGATGGGGTGCTACTCCCCTTTTCGACCAGCCCTCACATTTAAGGAAAACTTGCGCAAAAAAACTCGGCAAAAATCTCAATTGCGGCATTACCATGCTGTGTTATCATTGGAATATGTTGTGTCCGTCTATTTTAACATGAGGGGTTGTTTGATATGAGTGATAAGGTAAAGATTGGGATCCGTCCGGTCATTGACGGGCGGTGGATGAGGGTCCGCGATGGGCTTGAAGAGCAGACGATGAACATGGCTCGCGCGGCGAAGCAGTTAATAGAAGAACACTGCTTCTACGCCGACGGCCAACACGCCGAATGGGTGATTGCCGGCGGGCGGGAAGCGGCGGAGGCGGAGGCAAAGTTCACGAAGGAGAACGTTACCGCCACGCTTTCGGTAACGCCATGCTGGTGCTACGGCAGCGAGACGATGGACTTGAACCCGCTCACGACGAAGGCAGTCTGGGGCTTCAACGGCACGGAACGGCCCGGCGCGGTCTACCTTGCGGCGGTCATGGCGGCCCACGCCCAGCGGGGGCTTCCCGCCTTCGCCATCTATGGCCGCGATGTACAGGATGCCGCCGACACTTCCGTCCCGGAGGACGTGCGGGAAAAGATTCTCCGCTTTGCCCAGTGCGCGTTGGCGGTCGGCCAGCTCAAGAACAAGGCGTATGTCTCGATTGGGGCGGTCTCGATGGGCATCGGCGGCAGTTTCCTCGATCCCCAGCTTATGCAGGATTATTTCAATATTCGCGCCGAGTGGGTGGACATGACGGAGATTATCCGCCGTGTCGAGAAAGGCATCTTTGACAAGGCCGAATACGAGAAGGAACTCGGTTGGATAAAGGCGCGTTGCAAGGAGTCGCCCGAAGACTATAACGAGACCGCTTGGGGTAACGGGTCTTTGAGCCGCGCGGAAAAGGATAAACAGTGGGAGTTCACGGCGAAGATGACGCTAGTCATCAAGGACATCATGTTTGGCAACGAGAAACTCGATGGGATAGGCTGGCACGAGGAGGCGCTTGGGCGGAACGCGATAGCGGCGGGTTTCCAGGGGCAGCGTATGTGGACGGACTTTATGCCGAACGCCGATTTCCCCGAAGCGATTCTCTGCTCGACTTTCGACCACAACGGCAAAAAGGAGCCGGTGATCCTCGCTACGGAAAACGACAACTGCAACGGCCTTTCGATGCTGTTCTCAAAACTGCTCACCGGACAGGCGAGCGCGTTTGCCGACGTGCGTACCTACTGGAGTCCCGCCGCCGTGAAGCGCGTCTCCGGCTGGGAACCCGGCGGAAAGGCAAAAGGCGGCTTCATCCACCTGATCAACTCTGGGGCGGCGGCCCTTGACGCGACCGGCGCGGCGAAAGACGAGGCGGGGAATCCCGTGATGAAACAATGGTGGAAGGTGACGGAGCGGGACATCGGCGCGATGACAGAGTCGACAGTCTGGTCTCCGGCCAATCGGGGGTACTTCCGGGGCGGCGGCTATTCCTCGAAGTTTGAGACGCGGGCCGAGATGCCCGTCACGCTGGTGCGCTTCAACATGGTGAAGGGTCTCGGATACACGCTCCAGATTGCCGAGGGGTGGACGGTGGTGTTGCCGGAGAAGGTCTCCAAACAACTGTGGGACCGCACCGATCCGGGCTGGCCATGCACGTGGTTTGCGCCGCGTCTCGACCCGGCTTGCCCCTCGTTCTATGACGTATATTCGGTGATGGCCGCATGGGGCGCGAACCACGGCGCGTTCACCTACAGCCGCATTGGCGCACAGCTTGTAACGCTCGCGTCGATGCTCCGTATCCCGGTAACGCTGCACAACGTACCGATAGAGCGGATATACCGGCCTCACGCATGGTTCTCGTTTGGTACGCGGGACCTTGAAAGTGCCGACTACCGGGCTTGCGCGGCCTACGGACCGTTGTATCGGTAGTACGCGCCCTTTAATGGGATGGCGTGTCGGGGAATGGGGCATCATAGATGCCTTCGTTTGGATGGAGGGGATGGGTTTTTTTGGATTTTTTTGGGGGGAGGATCTGAGGGACAGCCCCCCCTTCCATTCAACCAAAACCAGGCGGGGCGGAGCATCTATGATGCCTTGGGGTAGCGCCCCGCTGATTTTTTTTGAAAAATTTTTTTCTTTTTTTTGGGGGAGGGGGAGAAGTAGCGTAGGACCAAACGGAAGGCGGGAAGAGCGGAGCAAGCATATGCGGATGCGCCTTTAGGCTCAGGTCTTTCGACCGGAGTGCGTGTCCGGAGCGAGGGGGGAGCCTTCTCCCCTCATATATATTGGGAAAACGGGCAGGCGACTGCTTGGTATAAATTTTACTTATTATTATTTTTATGGAGGAAAACATGAAAAAGATCGGTTTAGTGGTTCTGTGTCTCGTCCTCGCGGGGGCGGGGCTTTCGCGGGCGGGAACAAGGCGGCGGGCGGGCGGGACGACCATCACGTTGCTCATGCGGAACAAGGATGAACAGTTCCTGAAGGACTACGCGAACAACGTTCAGGCGCTGGCGCGGGAAAAAGGGGTTACGGTGAACTTGCAGGATGCCCGCAGTGACGGGGCGACGCAACTGACCCAGCTTCAGACGGCGCTGAATCAGGGGCATAAGTGGTTCGTCATCGTGTCCTGCGTGTCCGGGCTTTCCGAGCAGATGAATCAGCTCATCCAGGAAAAGGGCGGGGCGGCGGACTACTCGAACATCCAGTCGACGACGGCGGCTCTCAAGGTGGGGAAAAACTTCTTCTTCGCGAGTTCGCCTGAGTTTGTCGGCGGGCGTTATCAGGGGCAGCTTATTGCGGATTACTTCGACAAGTACCCGGACAAGGCTTCCCGGCAAGACGCTTAACATGATTCTCATCTTGGGGCAGCTTGGGCATCCGGCTCAGGTCAACCGTGAGGCGGGTCTCTTGGCCGAGCTCAAGACGCGCGGCTATATGGTGAACACCATCGCCCGCGACACGGCCAACTGGACGCCCGACCAGTCCCAGCAGAAGATGGACGCATGGATTGCGGCGTATCGGGGCAGGTTCAATGTCGTGGCGGCCCAGAACGACGGCATAGCGCTGGGCGCGGTCGAGTCCCTCATCCAGAACGGGATTACCAAGGGCGATGCCGCTGACAGGACTACGTTACAGGTGCCGGTTTTCGGTATCGACGCGACCGGTGAGGTGTTGAACTCGATGAAGGAGAACAAGCTCTACGCGACGGTTCTCCAAGACGCGAAGGGTCAGTCGGCGGCGGCGTTTGACGTGATTTATCAAATCGCGACCGGCGTTTACAAACCCGGCAACCCGGCGGGCGGTACTCCGGCGGTAACGGCTACGATTGACGAAGCGCCGGCCAACGACGCTTCGATCATCGGCCAGTGCTACCTCGTCCCGTTTGTCCCGGTCGACAAGAACTCGGATTACTACAAGCAGAACGCGCCTAAGTAATTCGCGGAACAGGCAGATTCACTGATTACCCAGATTGCCCGGATTTTAGCGGGGCCTCATGCATGGGTTCCGCGTTTTCCGGAGGCTGGGTAATTTTTGGCGTATTCTTCTATAATTGCTGTATTAAGGTTTATCGTTTTATGATATGAGCCTGTTCCAAAACCCATTTGTATTTGGGGCAGTTCTGTCAGTTGACAAAGAGGTAAGGAATTAACCGCGAAGGCGGTTAGTAAACCGCTGAGGCGAATAAGGATAGAGGCGCGCTGATTTGATAGCCAATTGGCTTTACAAACGGTCTTGAAGGCGGCTTTCTGTGAAAGCTGACAAAACAGGCGGATTGGCGGTAAAAGGCGCGTCTGCCGGTAAAGACCTTCCGCGCTTTCAGTCCCGCTGTGCCGAAGCTGGTATCCAAACGCCGCCTTTACTGGCGCCGCGCCATGTTGCATAACCACGCTAACGCCCCCAGCACAACCTACGGTTGTGCCTGTTTCGGGCGCGGCAAATGGGCGCTTTAGCGGTTAAATTTTCTTGAAGGTTCGCTGTAAATATGGTTGTTCTAAGATTCGCTTGGGGTTTTGGAACAGGCTCATTTTAATTGAATTAAAGGTACCAAATCGCAATTCGGATTTTTATTTTGGCGCGCACACCCTTTTCACTTAGAAAAATTATGACGCAATGCGGGGCTGTCCCTAATCCCAATCGGTTGACGGGGGCATATCAACCCGCATCCCGTCAAACGCCGGCAGAACCTTCAATCCCGTCTGCCCGCAATACGCCGTAATCTCCTCGTGGCTGTGTTCGTGGCAGAGATGGGTAAGATACGCCTCCTTCGCGCCGGCCCTTTTCAACACCTCCACCGCTTGGTCAAACGAAAAGTGGGTAGAATGCGGACGGACACGCAACGCGCCCAGCAACAGACAGTCTGCGCCGCGAATGAGATCGAAGGAAGTGTCCGGGATAAAATTCGCGTCAGTGATAACCACGAAAACCGCCCCATTTTCGGCGATCTTCCAGCCGTAAATGTCGAGCAAACCGTGCTTGACGGGAACAGGCGTAACCGTCATCCGGCCGACAACCACCGGCCCGTCCACCACAGACGGCGCGATCTTGGGCTTGCCGCCGCCGGGCTGTGTCTCCTCGAAGATATACCGAAAACGTTCGCGAATGTCCTGTATGGTTGCCGGATTGCCATAGACAGAAAGCGGACCGTTCCACGTAAGCGGACGAACGTCATCGAGACCGTGAAGATGGTCGGCGTGCGAATGGGTGTAAAAAAGCGCGTCAAGACGGCAAATCCGCGCCCCAACTGCTTGCAACCGAAATTCGGGTCCCGTGTCGATGAGCAACATCTCACCCGCAGCCCCCTCGACAAAGACCGACGCGCGGTAACGCTTATCATGCGGATCCTCCGACCGGCACACGGCGCAATCGCACCCCACCACCGGAATTCCGTGCGAAGTCCCCGACCCCAGAACCGTTATCCTCATCTTCTCGGAGCGAAAGGAATCGAACCTTCATAAACCAGTTCCCAAAACTGGTGGTCAGCCATTGACCCACGCTCCGGACTGGTCAAAAAACACCCCACACTCGGCAAATCCCCAAACCGAGCGCGTCTCTTTTCTATATATAAGGGTATAAGGGGATGTATAAGGAGGGGGAAGCCTCCCCCTCGCTTCGGACACGCACTCCGGTCGATATGTCCGCACCCAAAGGCGCGTCCACATCTCCCTCCGTTTGGTCCTCCGCTACCCCCTCTCCTAGGGGCTCCGCCCCTAAAACCCCATCCCGCGCTTTTCATAATCCAAACAGGCCAGGTAGGAATCGAACCCACGACATTCGGTTTTGGAGACCGATACTCTACCAATTGAGTTACTGGCCTATAGCAGAGAATAGTATAGCACATTGAGATAAGTGTGAAAAGATACCCCATCAGGATAGAAACGCAGGAACACAATTTAGCCACAAACCGCACGAACCAACATGAACGGAATAGCATAACTTTCATCTGTGCTTGTCTGCGGTTCTTCGTGATTCTAGATAAACGCGCGTTTCCACGACCGCCTTATTCGATACCAAACGCATTTTTCTGTTTCTTTACATATACGGCCTGTGCGGTTACCATGTTAGCGCGGCGTTGTTCCAACAACTCTTTTTCATTAAGATTGATACCCGGCGATCGTAAAATATTGGTCAGCCGCGTTTTATGCCCGGTGCAAGCCACATGAAACGAATCTTTGGGCATATCGTTGTAGCGGTATTCTCTCCGGTGCGGCAGACACTCGTCAACGGCATGGTAGATGGAACCGGCCTCCACTACGTTCAAGGCAAGGAACGCTTCGTCAAAACTTTGCATCGCCTGTTTCAGGCTGCTCGCTGTTTGCGTATCTTGAGGGGCGCAAAGATTGAGTTCCTGCCCAAGAAATGTGTATTCGGCAACCGTAAGAAGTTCCAAATCACGAGACGCGCTGTCCGCTGCTTCCCTAAAAGCTAAAAGCGCGAGAGCGATACCTTTTCGGTAACTGATTCTCCCCTCGCGCTCAAATCCGTCGGTGTCCAGCCACTTACGGCCATTGTCAATATCCAGTGCGCTCTCGGTTATTTTATCGAGTAAGCCAGTCTGAGCCAAAAGCCGCCTCCGCTTCCGCCAAATTCCACCCGCTTTCTATTAAGTAATCAGCGCCTATCTTTTCTTTCATGATCTTGGCAAGATAGGGCGGCAGGGGGAGTGTCTTAACAAGGACATCCGCCTCCGCTTTCCTCCCTGCATCCTCAAGGGCAAACACCTGCATTGAGATATCCGCCTTTTCCCTTTCCGTCAACAAACGTCCAGCCATCACCGCCTCCTGTACTTCAAGAACAACACGACGGGTTTCCGTCCCTTCCCGCCGCATTTTTATTATGTTACCCCATTTGCGGCTTTTCCGCAACCCAACACGAACGGAATAGCGCAACTTTCATCTGTGTCCATCTGGGTTCCCTGTGATTAATGCCGGGGGCGGGGTGTCTATGACACCTTCGGGGGCGGAACCCTACGGCCCTCAACATCCTGTTTCGGACTTCCGGGCCGGGGCGCACTCAGTGTTGCGTCTGTCCATGGACGCTTGGGGTGCGCCCACCAAGCCAAGCACTGCTTGGCCACTATGCGCCGTATGGTTTTGCCCCCGTAGATGGGGTAGCGTATAAACGGAGGGAGGTGTGGACGCGCCTTTAGGCTCATGCCTTTCGACCGGAGAGCGGACAGGAGCGAGGGGTCGGCAATTTGTTATGGCAACATCGTTGCCACGACTTCCCCCACCTTATGTTTTTTACAAAAGCGCTATACATTGTTTTCTCAATGTCAACCAACTATGAGCGACACAATAAAATCTCCTCGTTATTTGCTTGTTTTGTCAATAACCCAAATGATTAAATCATGGAAAATCAAAAAACAGACGTTGGCGGACAGGCACAGAGTCCGGCAAACCCTAATGCCGCATCGGGAAAAACCGGCGTGTTATCTTTGTTCACGAGGACAAAGATCGGAGAACAAAACGTGGAGGCATCGGGTTCTGCCGACACGGAACTGTCACAGGTGGTGGGCGGTAAACTCGTGGAAGTGAAGAAACTGTTCGGGCAAAATCTGGCGCGTATCCGCAAGCAGGCGGGGTATTCGCAGCTTGCCCTGTCGGTGGAAGTCGATCTTACGCATAATTTTATCAACGAACTGGAGCAGGGCATTAAAGGCGCGTCCTTTGAGACGCTTGTGCGGTTTTCGATTGTGCTACGGACACCTATCCACCAATTTTTTGAACCGCTTGAAAAGGTCCCGCCTCACGACGATTTCCAATACCCCGATCCCATTGACCAGTTGCTGACCGAACTGCACGAAACCATTGACGTATGGAATGACAAAAGGACAAAATAGTGGTATTGTACGAGTATGAATGCGCTTACCGTGCTATTTGGCGGGGCTCTCTCGGAAACGGCTTTTCAGGGCAGACTGGGCGGTCCATCTGCGGGCGTGTCCGGGCACCAATCCAGAGACAAGTCCGCGTTTGAACGGGCGCTGTCGCGGGGGGCGGCCTTCCCCGGCGTTCAAAAACTCTGCCTTTTCATCACGGAAAACGCGCTGCCGTCCCCCCTGCCGCCGCTTCCTGTCCCGGTCGAGACGGTCTTTCGCCCGGCATGGGATAACAAAACGCTGCTTGACGCGCTTGCGGCGGTGTCGGCGGGTTTCGATCTGTGTTACTTCGCATGGGCGGACAGCCCATTTCTTGATCCAAAACTTGCCGGGGCGGTTGCGGAACGTCATCTGCGCTATCCCGCCGATTATTCGTATGCCGACGGGTATGCCTGCGGGCTTGCGCCGGAGGTGCTTTCACCGGGGACGGCGGCTATCCTCGGCAAACTGCTCGAAAAAGACGCAACGCTGGGTGCGGCGAAGGTAACCCGCGATTCGATCTTTCTCGTCTTACAAAAAGACATAAACTCGTTTGATATAGAGACGGAGGTTGCCCCGATTGACCACCGCCCGTACCGGCTGTCGTTTACGGCGGACTCGAAGCGCAACCTGCTGTTGTGCAGGCGCTTTTTTGACGAGGGGATCGCACAAACAGAGGACGGCCTTCTGTTTACCGAGCGGGTCATCAAGGAAAAGCCTCTCCTGTTGCGGACGTTGCCCGCGTTTTTTCCGGTTCAGATAACCGGCCGCTGTCCCCGCTTGCCCGGCTGCGCGATCTGTCCGTTTGCCCCGCTTGCCCAAAAGAGCGGCGCGGAGATGGAGGAGCGTGATTTTACCCTCTTGCTCGATAAGATCGCGGCTTTCGCCGGGGATGCGGTGATCGACCTCTCTCTGTGGGGCGAACCGGCCCTGCATTCCCGGCGTGGCGCGTTTATAGCGGCGGTGCTGGCCCGGCCCGCCCTGTCGCTGATTGTCGAGACCGCCGTGTTCAACTGGGATGAGGGAGAGATTGCCGTCTACGCCGAGGCTGCCTCTCGGGCCGCGCCCCGACTGAACGGCATGGCCCCAGTCTCGTGGATTGTCAGCGCGCCGTCGCCGTCGGTGGAAAACCCGCAGCCTGAGTCTGTCTTTCAAAAACATTTTCCCGCCGACAGTTATCATCAGATGGTCCGGCTCAAGGGCAACGAGGACGATGTTGAACGGTTTTACCGTTACTGGAAGGCTCATGACGCGCGGGTGATCATCCAGAAATACGACCGCTTTGGCGGCCTGCTCCCCGACCGTTCCACGGCGGATTTGTCTCCGGTACGCCGCCATCCCTGCTGGCACCTCATGCGGGACTTTCCGGTGCTGCTTGACGGCGGCGTACCGTTCTGTCGGGAGGATATGGCAGGTCTTTCGGATGACGGCGGGCGTTTGGGGAACGCGCTCTGTGAGCCGCTTGAGGCGATTTGGGAAAGGAACAACGCCGCCTATCGGGAACAGTGCGATGGCGTGTATGCGGGGTTGTGCGGGACATGTGATGAATGGTATACCTACAACTTTTAACGAGGGTCTTCCCGCATACACCGTTGTCGGCGGCGAACGGTGCGGCCATTCCGGCATAAGCGCCGTTTTGCTCAGTTGCCGGGAGATGATCGACCGGGGAAGCCTATACCACAGCCTAAAACAGGTTGGGTTTGAGCGAATACTCTCGATTGAAGAAAAATGTGAAGAGAAATGCGGGGAGGAAAACGAGATGACGAGCTTCGTCCCCGACATAGGCCAATTGTCGGCGGCCTATCCCTTTGTGCGCTTCGTCCTGTTGAGCGAGCCCTTGTCCGCCGGAAGCCAGATAAACCTCGCCGCAACCGAGCTTCCGGAGGATTATTTTTTGGTGCTGCGGAAAGACTGCGCTCTTGATCCGGTCAACGCGGAAACGATCATCGGGGAAACACAGGATCTGTGCGCCGTGCCGCTCATGTTTGACAAGAAGGGGGCCGCCCTGCCGATACAACCGCTCGTTTACAGACACCGCGAGTTCTCAAACGGCATCCTGCGAACAAAGCTGGCCGTTCCCACCGCCGGATCGTGGAGTCTTTTTCCTTTTGAAGGGATCGGCGTGTACAACCGGGAACTGTTTGTCCGGCTCGGCGGCTACGATAACTCAATACCGGACGAATACTGGCAACTGATGGACTTCGGCCTCCGCGCCTATACCTGGGGTGAGGCGATCCGGTCAACAGACGCGGTGAAAATCGTCCGTTCCGCCGGGCTTGCGGCCTACGATATCGTTATCGGGGAAAGTTACCGTCGCTTCTATCTGAAAAACCTCTCGCCGGTTTACCGGGCCGATGCCGCCTATCTTCCGCTACGGCAGTTTCCCTCCTTCCTCATCAAATCCGGTGTGCCGCTTCCCGACGCATGGAACGAATTTTCGGTTGCGCGGGCATGGGTAAGTCTAAACGCCTACCGCTGGAAATGCGATGTACGTACCTTGCTCCAAAACGGGAATAAGGATAAGGAGGCATCATGACCGCTGTTGTTGTTCAAGCGCGCCTTGATTCCTCGCGGCTTCCCGGCAAAGCTCTGTTGCCTCTGGGAGGGAAATCTCTGCTTGACTGCGTACTGGAGGCGTTACGGGCCGTGAAAGCTGACCAGCACGCGCTTGCCTGTCCCGCCGAATGTGTGGAAGCGTTTGCCCCGTTGGCAGAACAAAACGGGTTTACCATCGTTACCGGGCCCAAGGACGACGTGCTTGCCCGCTACTGCAACGCGGTGCGGACGCTCCACGCCGACCGCGTAATACGGGCGACCGGCGACAACCCCTTTGTCTTTGCCGATGCCGCCAACCTGATACACGCCGAGGCTTCCGGCGCGGACTATGCGGCCTATAGCGGCCTTCCCTACGGCGCGGGTGTCGAGTCCGTTGCCGCCGAAGCCCTGCTCCGGGCGGAACGGGAAGCCGCGCTGCCGGACGAACGCGAACATGTCTGCCCCTACCTCTACGGCCATGGCGAGTTGTTTTTGTTACACCGCCCGCTCGCGCCCCTCCGGTGGCGGCGGCCTGACATCCGCCTAACCGTGGATACCAAATACGATTACCGGCGCGCGCTACGGATCCGGGAAAAACTTTCAAGATGCGGCAGTTATACCGGAGAGGAGATCATTGCCGCAGCGGAGGCACTATGAACAATATTTTGGTCATTGCGTCATTTGAAAAAGGCCGGGGAACAGGCCATCTCGTCCGGTCATCGCGTCTCGTGACGGAACTGCGGGCGCGGGGATTCAACGCCCTGCTCTGCATCACCGGCAACCGGAACGAGGAAGAAGCCGCCAAGATCATAGACGGGTTTGATTTCCAATACCGCATCCCCCTCTCCGAGATACGCGAAACCGTACGGGGTCCCGTGCAGGCTGCCGCATGGGAGCTTATCGTTACCGACCGTTTCGAGACCCTGCCCGAAGAAGCCCAGATCTATCACGGACTCGCGCCCGTCCTCGGCATCGACGAAGGCGGCAAGAGCCGCGAGCATTTCGACTTCCTTCTCGACATTCTCCATTGCGGCGGCATTCCCCCCAACGAGCGGCGGCCCGATCTAGCGACCGGACTTCCGGTTTCCCCTCCGTTCCAATTGTCCCCGCCCCCTGAAAAACCCGACCCGGATACAAAGCGGCTCCGCATACTGATCGCTTTCGGCGGAGAGGATTCAAGCGGCTTCGGACAGAGAACCTGTCTCGCGCTCATGGGGCGAAGCGATATGAGGCTTACCGTCGTTACCCCATCCAACCCGGTCCCCGGTTTGGGGGCGCGGCTTACGGATTTTGATCTCGTGATCACGCACTACGGGCTTACCGCTTATGAAGCGCTGGCCGCCGGAGTCCCCGTGCTGCTCGAACATCCGAGTAGCATACACCGGGCACTTGCGAAAAAAACGGGATTCTGGCCGCCGGGCGTTCGGGAACTCGCCCGGCTGCCGGATGGGGAAGCCGGGCGGTGGGTTGCCGAAACATTAAAGCTGCGAGCCTTAGCCCTAGCCGCAAAACTCAAGCCCGCCGGGGAAACACCCCTTACCCTACCCGATTATATCGCGTCTCTCTCGCCGCAGGTCTACCGGCAATGTCCCGTGTGCGGCGGAGCGCGGGGCCGTATCGCCGCACGTTTCCCCCGGCGCACCTACCGGATCTGCCCCGAATGCGGCGTTGTTTATATGGACCGCCTTGATGAGCCGCCGATTGAATACGCCGAGCAATACTTCTTCGACTTCTACAAAGCGCAATACGGCAAAACGTATATAGAAGATTTTTCGAATCTCAAGGTGGCGGCGGCAGGGCGGATCAACTATATCCTCCAGCTGCTGGAAGAAGACCCTGCGGCATGCGGTGCCGCAGCACATATCGCACACGCGGCAAATGCCGTGGCGGAAACTCCCGCGTTTTCTGAATTTCAGGACGAGAATCAGTCAAGGGCGCGTCCTTCACGGCTTGAGCTTTTGCGGCCGCCACGAAAAATACTGGATGTCGGCTGCGCCTACGGCTCGTTCTTGCAAGCGGCCCAGGAAGCGGGCTTTTTCATGACGATCGGGCTTGACCCGGCGGAAAGTGCGGTTCAGTATCTCAAGGGCCAGATCGGTATATTCGCGCTCAAAGGCTTTTTTCCGGACGACTGCCTGATCGGGCCGGGCAACCTCTCGTTTTGGGAAGAAGAATATTTTGATGTGGTAACGATGTGGTATGTGATCGAGCATATTACCGACGTACAAAAGGCCCTGAAAACGGTTGCCGCGCTGTTGAAAAAGGGCGGTATTTTTGCCTTTTCAACGCCGTCGCGAAGCGGGATTTCGGGCAAAAAGAACCTCCGCGCCTTTCTCGAAAAGAGTCCCGCCGACCACCGCACGGTCTGGGACCCGCGCCGGGCGAAACGGCTGCTGGGCAACGCCGGGTTTGACGTGAAAAAGATCGTAGTTACCGGCCACCACCCCGAACGTTTTCCTCGCTGGACGTGGTTTCTCGGAGAGAGCGCCCTCCTCAAGATCAGTCAAGTCTTCGGGCTCGGCGACACATTTGAGGTGTATACGGTTAAGAAGTAAGGTGAGGGAAGCCGCAGTAACATTGTTGCCGACCCCTCGCTACAGACCTAAACTGACCCACAGAATAACACGCGCCTGTCCCGTCCGGCAGAGCCTATCGCTACTAGGCTAAGTGCTACTCATGCACTTGGGTCAAATGCTGCCCATGCGCTTGGGCGAGTGCGTCCATTGCTACGGCCCGATCCGTCGCTAGACCACCGGGCACAGCTCATTCCGGCCGTCTACCATCTGTGGGTCAAGTTTAGGCTACAGACACGCACTCCGGTCGATATGGCCAGCCGTAGGCAATTCCGATTTCAAAACGAAAATAGGCCTCAACTTTTACCGTAAGAGACAATTTTAGGCAACGCAAACGATTGAAACGTGATGGGATGGGGGCGTTGCTGGGGTGGGCCCCCGCTGCGGGGGTAAGCGGAGGACCAACCGGAGGGTGGTGCGGGCGCGCCTTTAGGGGTGGACGTATCGACCGGTGTGCGTGTCCGGAGCGGAGGGGGAGACTTCCCCCACCTGAATAGTTATAATAAAACAACGATAAAGTAAGCCAACACAGGGAGTGTCAAAGGAGTAGTAATGAAGGGAAAAGTGGTTATCCACCGGGAATTTTCAATCGGCGAAGTGGACAAGCGGATCTACGGGTCTTTTATCGAGCACCTGGGCCGAGCGGTCTACGGCGGCATATACGAGCCGGGGCATCCGGAGGCCGATGAAGCCGGTTTCCGCAAGGACGTGATCGGTCTGGTTCGGGAGTTAAATGTCCCTGTCGTGCGCTACCCCGGCGGCAATTTTGTTTCCGGCTACAACTGGGAAGACGGGGTGGGACCGGTGGAAAAACGTCCGGTACGCCAAGAACTGGCGTGGATGACGCTGGAGCCCAACAGGATGGGGACCAATGAATTTGTCCGGTGGGCCCGCCGGGCGGGAACCGAAGTCATGATGGCAGTGAATCTGGGGACACGGGGGCCCGATGCGGCCCGCAACCTCGTGGAGTACTGCAATTTTTCCAAAGGCACGGCATGGAGCGATCTTAGACGAAGCCACGGCTGCGAGGCCCCGCACGGCATCAAACTCTGGTGTCTGGGGAACGAGATGGACGGCCCTTGGCAGATATGCCATCGTACCGCCGCCGAGTATGGAAGGCTCGCTGCCGAAGCCGCCAAAGTAATGAAATGGACGGATCCCTCCATCGAGCTGGTGGCCTGCGGCAGTTCCGGCGCCCGGATGCCCACTTTTGGCAGTTGGGAGTCCGAAGTTCTGGATCATGTGTACGATCATGCGGATTACGTGTCCCTGCATATTTATTTTGACAACCGGGGTAACGACACCCCCAATTTCTTGGGCAAAAGTCTGGAGATGGATTCCTTTATCAAAACGGTGGCGGGGATCTGCGATCTGGCAAAGGCGAAAAAACGCGGCAAGAAAACCGTGAATCTTTCTTTTGACGAGTGGAACGTCTGGTTCCACAGCAACGACGCGGACAGAAAAAGAGAGAAGTGGACTGTCGCGCCTTCCCAGCTTGAAGACATCTACACCATGGAAGACGCTTTGGTCGTAGGCTGTATGCTCATCACTCTGCTCAAAAACGCCGACCGGGTGAAGGTTGCCTGCCTGGCCCAACTGGTCAACGTTATTGCCCCCATCATGACCGAAAACGGCGGCAAGGCGTGGCGGCAGACTATCTTCTACCCCTTCATGCACGCCTCGAAGTACGGCAGGGGAACGGTTCTCCGTTGCCCGGTGAAGGTGGCAACCTACGATTCCCGCGAATATACGGACATCCCCTACTTGGAAACGGTGGCAGTTCACGACCCGGCAGCGGAAACCCTTACCCTCTTTGCGGTCAACCGGAACCTTACGGAAGCCATGGAACTGGAAGCCGGTCTGCACGGCTTTGAGGATTATCGCTTTATCGAGCATATTACCCTGCACAACCCGGATCTTCACGCCGTCAATTCCGCCGGAGGGGAAAAGATAAGACCTGAAAAGGCCGCGCCGAGAAAACGTGACGGCCCGTGTCTGGATGTGACGCTGCCCCCGGCCTCATGGAACGTGATTCGTCTGGGAAGGGCGCTGCCAGCGCATATCGACAGGCCATTCTAGGCTGGTGTAGTTGTTCTGCTTAAGAAAATATAAGGAGGGGGACGCCTCCCACTGTCAACAAGTTAAGGAACAAGGACGAGCGGGACATTCCGTTGACGGAACCAAACCTGTTATGCCGGACAACTTAAGCCCGTTATGCGCGGTTGGGGCTGCCTTATATTTTTTAACTATTGAGGCTGTTTCAAAACCCCACGCGAACCTTGGACTGCCCGTATTTACCGCCAGCCCTCAGTTGAATTTAACCGCGAAGGCACAGAGGGTTTTTACCGGCAACTTCGCGTTCTGCCGTCAATTTGTCTGTTTTGCAAGTGTTCAATAGTGCCTGTAAAGCCGGTGGGCTATCAAACCGGCAAACGCCATCCTTATTCGCCTTCACGGTTAATTCCTTCTGCTGGACCTTACCCTATCTGGTAGATACAAAAATAAGCGGGAAATATAATGTAAGAGGAGAAAAAGATGGGAAAGCAAGACAAGGAACGGCGGGTGTACACCAGGGAATTCAAAGCCGAG
>JAIRNN010000023.1 GCA_031257995.1 Spirochaetaceae bacterium
TGCCGCCTCGGCTTTAAATTCCGTGGGGTACACCCGCCGTGCTTTGTCTTGCTTTCCCATCCTATTCTCCTCACCTGTTATAATTCCCGCTTATCTTTGTGCCTGCCAGTTGGGGTAAGGTCCAAGCCTTTAACCGCGCCGGCCATCATGCCCTTGACCAGTTTGTCCTGGCCGAAGATGTAGAGCGAAATTATCGGCAGGGAGGAGAGGGTCAGTACCGCCACGATGACGGGGATGCTGCTGGAATACTGGCCCTGAAACTGCCATACCGCCAGAGGCATGGTGCGGACGGACTGGGACTGGATGAGGACCATCACGAAGATGAACTCGTTCCAGATGACCACGCCGTTGTAGATGCCCAGTGTTACCAAGCCCGATTTGGACGGGGGAAAGATGATCCTGAAAAAGGTGGCGAATTTACCACAGCCGTCAATTTTCGCCGCTTCTTCCAGCTCTCTTGGGATGCCGCGCATGAACGACACGAGGATGACCACTGACATGGGGAGATTGAAGGCGATGTTCGGTCCCACCATTGCCCAAAGGGTGTCGTAAAAGCCGGTTCTTATCGCCATCACAAAAACGAGTGTCAGCGTGATGTATATCGGCACCGACATGGCCGCCACGATGAGGCTGTACACCGGTTTGTTCAGCTTGAAGGTCATCTGGAAGAGGGGATACGCGGCAAAGGTGGAGAGGAAGAGCGGCGGGGCGCGGGAGGCCAGTACCACCGTCAGGCTGCTGGCAAAGTAGTATGAAAACCCTCCCTGAAGGACTTTGACGTAATTCGATACTTCCCATACGACGGTCATCTTGAAAAGGCCGCCGCTCAGAAAATCACCGATGCTTTTGAAAGACGTGATGACTAGATAGTAAAAAGGCAGGCCCGTGATAAGGAGCCAGAGAATGGCGAAACAGAACGTCACTGTCCACCACGGGGAAACGGTTTTGTGTTTTTTCATATGTAATCCTCCGCTTTTCTGTCCATGGTGTATACGGTAACAAGGGCAACCAGGGTGATGAGGATAAACATCCCTCAGGCAACCGCCGCGCCGTAGCCGAAACTTTTTCTTACAAAGGTCGTTTTGTACATCAGCATCGCCATGATTTCTGTCGCCGAGCCGGGGCCGCCGCCGGTCATCACATAGACGAGGTCAAAGTATTTGAGCGACCCGATGATGCTTACTGTGGTTGCCGAGACGATCGTAGGCCGGAGCAAAGGGAGAGACACTTTCCAAAAGTACGTGCCCCGTGTAGCGCTGTCGATGGATGCCGCCTCGTAGAGTCCCACAGGGGCGCGACTTCTTTTTCGGGGCAAAATAAGGGAAAGTATGGTATACTGGAGGCATCCCAAGGGAGGGGATACCAAAGAAACAGACTCTGTTGTAGAAGAAGCCATAGCGGAATTTGCCCGCAGGATGCGCGCAAAAGCGGCGGAATTTCGGGCCGCCCATGCCGGGCGGAAACTCACCATCAGTACCATAGAACGGCTATGGGGAGAAAGCCGCGTCATATCCGACTATATTCTCAAACGGCTCTCTACCGAACTGACTAACACCGGCGGGGAACAGGAGCTGATACAGGAAAAAAAGCGCCTTAAGCGAAGATGGGATAATCGCCCGCGACAAGGGGAACCAGGAACGGCGGATACAAACCGTCTGCGGGGTATGAGCGGTCAGGAGAAGCGCGCTCAAGGCGGAAGGGGGCGGGACAGCCGGAGAGAAGGGACGGAGAGCGGAAGCGATCCCTTTGGATGGGTATTTGAGGATAACGGGCCTCCCCTTCAAGACGGGCCTTGAAATGAGGGGGGAAGCGGCCTTTTGGGGAGGGCGCGAAAGTTTTTTCAAATCTGCCAAAACGATGTTGCGCGAGCGTGTTCCGGCGGAGATAACGGGCCCTCTCATTGAGGAGGCGGCCTGTTATGCGGGGAAGCGGGCGCATGAGGAAGACAGCCGGCGGGCGGAACCGGCAGAGCGGAACATGGACAAGATGCCGGACAAACCGGAAGAAAGCGGGATCCTGAACCTGACGGCAGACGGTTCAGCGGCAAACATCTGGCAAAAGAATGAAAAAGGGCCGGCGCGGAAGGAAAACAAGCTGGGGTAGTGTTCAACAGCGGTGATTTACGGGCCCGGAAGGACGGGATAACCCATGACATACAGAAAAAGGAACAGGCGCCGTATACCGGCCCGGCGGAGGAGTTAAAACAGTATGAGTTTGAGCGCGCGGCGCGCAACGGGTAAGGGAAGTATGAACAGGCGGTAATTGTCAGCGGCGGGGGCACGGAACATGGGGAAGAACGGTTCCCGGACGCCGTTCAGACACCGGACTTTTACCGTCTGGCGGAGAACCCGTATCGTTTTGGGAAGTATCTTTTTCTGGGGGATGAGAAGCGGCGCGCGCCGTGGGCGGAGGTGCCGGCAGGGCTTACGCGGGAGGGCAAGACCGGGGAAGCGCCGAACCGGCCGGAGGCGTATAAGGAACGCAAACTTCCGCCGGGAACGGTCAATCCCTGCGCGTATATTCAGCGCAACCGGAACAAGGCGGATTATGCGGGATACAAACGGTTGGGGCGCCGCATCGGTTCAGGGCCGGCAGAGAGCGCGAATAAGGCGGCCGTGCAAAAGCGATGCGAGCAGGTGGGGATGATGCGGAACAAAACGAATGCCGCCGGAACCTATGGTTCCGCTATATGCTGACGCTTAAATCCAAAGAGGAGAGCGGTCTCCGGGGTTCCTCGGTCCGCGACTTCATCCTTGCCGCCTAAGCGCCCCGAAAAAGAAATTGCACCCGTCAGCGTGTAGGTCGTGTCCGCCGGTATTGGCTTGTCCGCCTCCACGTTTACTGCCTCCCAGTCCACCGCCTTCGCCCACCCAGGCGGCTCCCCCTCCAAAATCTCCGACTCATACCGGTCTCCCCAGACGTGCCCCGACCTCCCCGTCAGCCAGTTGAAACGGGCCGAGAAGGTCTGCTTCATCCACTGCATTATCAGCGGGAGTTCCAAGCCATCGTCGGGCTTAATGTAGAACGTGAGCCGCGCCCCCTCGATCTTAAGACCGCGCAACTCGAAGCCGAAACGCTTTTTCGCCTCACGGAGAACTCGGTAAAGCAACACGACGGCGATCGGCAACTGGAAAAGCGGTTCGCCGATATTAAGGCCGGTACCCACCGCATACCAGACGTTTTTCTCTAAATCTCTAGGCTTGCGCATATCAATGCCTCCTACACCCTATATAAGGCGTTGACTCGCCGTTTTGCTTTAGTCTGACACGAAAAAAGCGCGAAAAGGCTAAAAAATAGTGGTTTTTTCAATTGAGCCTGTTCCAAAACTCATTTGTATTGGAGTATTACTGTCTGTTGACAAAGAGGCAAGGAATTAACCGCAAAGATGCTATGATTTAAATTATGGGGAACAAGTGATACTCTGGTCCGACGGGGCTGGAGAGCCGTGCAAACACGCTTGCTTAGCAGGCTGCTATTCGCCGTGAGGAAATCCGGAAACCCGGAGGAACCTCGCAGCGAAGATTAATCTTGCTCCGGCCGCCGTAAAA
>JAIRNN010000030.1 GCA_031257995.1 Spirochaetaceae bacterium
ATTTCCTTCCCCTCCGTATAGAATAACACAGTCTTTGCCCGGGGCAAGCCAAGATCCTGTCCGGGGCAGCGGAGCCGAAACGCCGCCCCTCAGTTTTTTCTTCGGCCGCCGTTGTGATTAGTATCTATGACGGGGTCTGCCGGGGGGTTCCCCCCGGCCGTTCCCTCCCCGCGCGGAACAACCGGCGCCGGCCCCTGCATCCCGTCAGATACAGGTTGCCCCTTTTACAAAATAGCATAATGTATCTGTGGACAAATCATTTGATGAAGAGGGTCCGCAGATTAACGTGGATTACACGAACATCCGCTCAGGCAGGGTGTCGTTCGTGTCGGTTTGTGCGAGGGTACCTGCGGTCCCTTGTGGTTGTTAAAATCTCTGTCATCCGTAGTTTTATGACGACGATTTTCTGCGATAAAGATACAGGGTTGTAGTAATTTTTTCTTTGGTGTGATAGTATAGAGGGACATGAGCGATTCAAACGACCGGAAACCTCTGTTTCCTTTTGGCGGGCCGGATGGGCCCAAACTGCCTGATCCCAAGAAATGGGGCGGGTGGAAGTTTTCTCTGATTTATGTGGGCGTGATCATTGTCGGGATGTCGCTGTTCAACTATGTGTTTATGAGCCGCGTCAATCCGCCGATTGATTTTTCCGAGTTCAAGGCTAAGATCGCGTCTGGAGAGATCCGGCGGGTGGAACTTACGGAATCGTACTATACAGGGTATACAACAACGAGGTCGTCGCCAGCCACGAATTCGCCGCTTGTCAGGCAGCCCGCTTGGCAGTCCGCCGTGCAGTCGGGGACGATGTACCGAACGATTCCCATCTATGACGAGGGTTTTCTCAAGCTGATGGACGAACATGGGGTTTCCTACTATACGGTTTCGCGGGAAGGCAGCGCGATTCTTAATATTATCTTCAGTTGGGTGCTGCCGATCGTGTTTTTTGTGATTGTATGGCGGTTCCTGATGAAGCGCATGGGCAACTTGGGGGGCAATGTGCTGTCGGTCGGGCAGAATCGCGCGGTGATTGTAGCCGAGGGGGATGTGCAGACCCGTTTTGCCGATGTTGCCGGGGTTGACGAGGCGAAGGAAGAGTTGGTCGAGGTAGTGGACTTTCTCAAGTCGCCGAAAAAATACACGGACATCGGCGGGAAGATCCCCAAGGGCGTGTTGCTGGTGGGGCCGCCGGGGACGGGAAAGACGCTTCTTGCGCGGGCTGTGGCGGGGGAGGCGGGGGTCGCGTTCTTCCGCATGAGCGGCTCGGATTTTGTCGAGATGTTTGTCGGCGTGGGCGCGGCGCGGGTGCGCGATCTTTTCAAGCAGGCGCGGGCGAAGGCGGGGAACAAGGAGAAGAGCGGCTGTATCATCTTCATTGACGAGCTTGACGCGATCGGGAAAAGCCGTATCAACGCGATGGGTGGCGGAAATGACGAGCGCGAACAGACGTTAAACCAGTTGCTGGTCGAGATGGACGGCTTTGACGCGGCAAGCGGCCTCATCATTTTGGCGGCGACGAACCGGCCCGACGTGCTGGACCCGGCGTTGCTCAGGCCGGGGCGTTTTGACCGGCAGGTGCTGGTGGACCGGCCGGACTTAAACGGAAGGGAAGCGATCCTCAAAATACATTCGAAGGGCGTGAAGCTCGCGCCGGATCTTGATTTGGGCTCGGTGGCGCGGTCGACATCGGGGTTTGCCGGGGCGGATCTTGCCAACATCGTGAACGAAGCGGCGCTGCTTGCGGTACGCGGGGGACGAACGCTCGTTTCCCAGCAGGATTTTTCCGAAGCGATTGAAAAGACGGTGGCCGGTTTGCAGAAGAAGACCCGCGTGATAAAGCCGGAGGAACGGCGGATCGTGGCCTTCCACGAGACCGGTCACGCGCTGATCGCCGCATGGACACCGGGGTCTGACCCCGTGCAGAAGATTTCTATCGTGCCGCGCGGATTTGGCGCGTTGGGGTATACGTTGCAGATGCCGGTGGAAGACCGTTATCTTATGACGGAGGAAGAACTGCTCGGCAAGATTGACGTGCTCTTGGGCGGACGCGCGGCGGAGGAGATCGTCTTTGGCAAGATTTCCACCGGCGCGGCCAACGACTTGACCAAGGCGACGGACATCGCCCGCAAGATGATCACCGATTACGGCATGAGCGGCCGGTTCCGCAACGTCGCGCTGACCAAACGGCATGGTGGTATTATGGGCGAGAGCGGCGGCGAAGACCCTTGGGCTCAGCGGGAATACTCCGAGGCGACCCAGCAGTACATCGACGAAGAGATCGCCTCCGCGATGAGCCGCCGCTACGACTCGGTCAAGGAACGGCTTTCCAAAAACCGCGTGTTACTCAACGAAATTGCCACGTTGCTCCTTGAAAAAGAGACGATCGACGAGAAAGAGTTCAAGGCGTTGGCGGCCGGTTCAGGCAAGGAAGCGGCATAAGACGTAACCACGAGGGAAATGAATCGCATGGAATAGGGCTAAACTTGACCCACAGAATAACCATGAACAACACGCGCCTTTTGTTTCGGGAGTGTTGATTTTACCTGTTTGTCAATAGGGCCTGTTTCAAAACTTGAGGGTTTGAAACAGACTCAATATTGATACTGCTAAACCATAATTTTTTGTCGAAAACACACAAAACCCACTCTTAAACCGCAATGATAACGTCCTCTCCCCTCTCCGGCAGCCCAAGCAGTGCCCGCACATCGCTGTCGGCGAGCGTCTCCCGTTCTATCAGGGCATCGGCAAGCGTTTCGAGTTTCGCGCGGTTCGTCTTCAGAATGGCGGCGGCATTCTTCAGGGCCGCATCAAGGATGGCCTTGACCGCCCGGTCGATGCGCTGGGCGGTTTCCTCGGAATAATCTTTGTGGCGGGCAATCTCCTTGCCCAAGAAGATAGGCTCGTCCTCCTGACCGTAGGCGATTGGACCAAGATCGCGGGCCATGCCCCATTCGCACACCATCTTCCGCGCCATCTCGGTGGCCTGCTGAAGGTCGTTCTTCGTGCCCGTCGTGGTTTCGTCATAGATGAGCTGCTCCGCGGCAAAACCGCCGTAACAGATGGCGATGCGGTCCTGTATCCAGTTCCGCGTCCGGCTGTAACTGTCCGCTTCGGGAAGAGACACCGCCATCCCCAGCGACTGGCCGTGCGGCACAATCGTTACCTTGTGGAGCGGGTCGGCGTTGGGCAGGAAGTAGTGCAGCAGGGCGTGGCCCGCCTCGTGGACCGCCGTCATGCGCCGTTCCTTGTCGGAAACCGCCAGCGTCTTCCGCGCTATCCCCATGAGTATCTTGTCGCGGGCTTCTTCAAACTCAATCGTAGTCACCGCGTCCTTGTCCTTCCGCGCCGCATAGAAGGCTGCCTCGTTCACGAGGTTGGACAAGTCCGCCCCGCTCATGCCGGGAGTGGCGCGTGCCACACGGGCAATGTCCACATCGCCGCCCAGTTTGACCTTCTTCGCGTGAATATTGAGGATAGCCTCGCGCTCGTTCACGTCCGGCATCGACACCGTTACCTGCCGGTCGAAACGGCCCGGGCGAAGCAGGGCCGGGTCAAGCACGTCGGGGCGGTTGGTCGCGGCGAGAATGATGATGCTCTCCTTGGGATCGAACCCGTCCATCTCCACGAGCATCTGGTTTAGGGTCTGCTCGCGTTCGTCATGCCCGCCACCGTATCCCGCCCCCCGTGTGCGCCCCACCGCGTCAAGCTCGTCGATGAATATAATGCAGGGCGCATGCCGCCTGCCCTGTTCAAAGAGATCGCGCACCCGGCTCGCCCCCACGCCGACAAACATCTCGACAAAATCCGACCCGGACATATGAAAGTAGGGAACCCCCGCCTCCCCGGCGACCGCCCGCGCCATCAGCGTCTTCCCCGTCCCCGGCATCCCGACCAGCAGCACGCCCTTGGGAATACGCGCTCCCATCTTCGTGAACTTCTGCGGATCGCGGAGGAAGGCCACGATTTCCTCCAGTTCCGCCTTCGCATCCGTCTGCCCCGCAATGTCGGCAAACGTTATCTTTTTCTTGCTGTCGGGATCGTAGCGGTGCGCGCGGCTCTTCCCAAACTGGAACACCTTATTGCCGCCGGGCCCGCCCTGCATAGCACGAAACATGATGATGAGGAAGAGAAACGTTACGACCCAGGGGAGGAACTGCAATACTTGCGCGAACCCCGATCCCCGCCGCCCGCCTGAAACCGTTATCCCCTTCTCGCGGAGAGTCGGAATCAGTAACGGATCCTGATACGGAATAATCGTCCGCACCGCCTCATAACCGCCGCTATTGTCGGTACGCATTCCTTCCATAGTACTGTCGTCGTAGATCTTGACATCGCCAAGCTCCCCCCGGTCGACATACCCGGTAAATTCGGTGTACGGCACCATGCGCGGCGGCTCCTCCTGCGGCCGGAGAAAAAGCCAGAAACCCAGTATCACCGCTATCAAAACAAAAACCATCCCGAAACGAGGCCGCCCATCCCGGGGAAGTCCCGGCGGTGGAGGAAACGGAGGAAACCTCCCCTCGGGTCTGCCTTCCGGCCTCACGTCCTCGCCCCGTGCCCCATCCCGCTCATCGTTCTTTTCACCGCGCTCTTTAACGTCCTCTTTATCGTTCTCTCTCTCATTCGCCATGTTGTGTTCCTTTTATATGCACGACAAGACCGCCGTTCACCTTCGCGGCCTCGATACGCAACCCGTTAATTCTATACTCTCCCGCATCTTTTATCAACAGAGAGAACCCTTTCTCATAAAATGCCTCGTCACGGCCAACCCGCACCACAGTCCGGTTTACCCGAATCCCGCCGCCCACATCCGCCGCCTTTACCCGCTCATCACGCGCAAAATCTCGTACCACTTGCCGTTTTACCGATTTTTCACCGTCTTTAAGCCGGTCAATCGCCGCGAAAAGCGCCTCTTCCCGCAAAATCTCCGGCAACCCGTCCAGATTTTCGATAACAACCGCCTGATTCTCCCCATTTCTCCCCCATAGAACCCGTTTTTCACGCTCGTTTTCGATAAAATCCGCCGTAAACCCCTGCGTTTCCGCCGTTTCGAGCAGCCCCTTGCGCCATTCAGGAAAGTTTTCGTCCAAAACCGGCACTAAACAGAGCCGAACGCGGTTCCGCAGATACCGGACATTCCCGTTTGTCGAGTCCGTCCGGTAAGAAAGCCCCTGTTCCGCAAGAAAGTCCAGCACCTCTTGCCGCGTCACGTCCCGCAAGGGCCTAAAAATCATCGGGTGGGGGGAAGTCGCGGCAAAAATTGCCGACCCCCTGCCTCCTGTCAGCACTCCGGCCGATAAGCCCGCACCTACGCCTAAAGGCGCGTCCGCAAATGCTTGCTTCGCTCTTCCCGCCTCCGTTTGGACATCCGGCGCCCCCCTCAGCAGGGGTTCCACCCCCGAAGGTGTCATGGACACCCCGCCTCGATCCCCGCGCAAAGCGGAATCCCCGATCCCCGGCACCGGCGCGAAACGGGGCATCAACGCTAACCCGCGCGGCCCCGCTCCCCGCAAAAAACGCATCAACGCCGTTTCCAGCGCGTCATCCTGCGTATGCGCGACCAGAATAAAGTCCGCGCCCGCCCTTTCCGCCTCGCGCCTTAACGCCTTGTACCGGAAATGCCGCGCCGCCGCCTCAATCCCCGACCCTTCATCCCGCGCCCAAGCCTCGATCCGCCCCCGCCCGACCGCCGCCACCGTACACCCGACTCCCAGCCGGCCGCACAACACGCGCGCCGCATCCGCATCCGCCGCGCACTCCTCAATCGGGCGCAACCCGTGGTCAACATGGACAGCACGAAGCCCGCCCTTCTCACAAAACGCCCGCCCGCGAATAGACGCGCATGCGGCCAACATCGCCTGAGAATCGGCCCCACCCGACACCGCCGCCAGCAACACCGCATCCTCCGGCACATACGTGAGCGCATCGGCGACCGCGTTCAACAATGACATACCACTAGATTAGCGCACATCACGCCCGTTTACTAGGGCTACGGAAGCCGGCGCGTCCGAAATGTTGTCTATCGGCGTTCCGCTGAACAAGAAGACTGTGGAGGAAAACGTCACCGAACTGGCAAAACGCAGGAACGCGAAACGGGCGTACCGCATAACCTTTGTCAAAGACGGAATTACCGACTCGCCCCGCCATGGGGGAATTTGCGATCTCTTGCGGCCCTCAAAAACTCTATACGTTTATCCTGCGAACCCTTGTCCTCATCCGCAACCGCCGTTACAATATTTGCATGATTGTTGTTCTCAAACCAAAGACGCGGCCCGACGTGGTAGAGGCGCTTGTTGCCCAACTGGAAGAAAAAGGATTCAAAATACATCTTTCTCGCGGCGAAGAAACCACCATCTTGGGGCTCATCGGCGACACCAGCCATACGAGAGAAGAAAGCTTTCTGGCAAACGATGCCGTAGAGAGCGTGATGCGGGTTACCTCGCCCTACAAACTTGCCGGCAGGGCATTCCATCCCGATAACACCGTTATTCGCGCCGGAAACGCCGTCTTAGGCAGGGACAGCAACGCGCAGTTGGCCGTTATCGCGGGGCCTTGTTCCGTGGAAAGCGAGGAACAGATCATCGCGGTGGCAAAAGCGGTCAAAGCGGCTGGAGCAAAAATCCTCCGGGGCGGCGCGTTCAAGCCCCGGACAAGTCCCTACAGTTTTCAGGGTCTGGGTTCGGAAGGGATGGACCTTTTACTCGCCGCGAAAAAAACGTCCGGCCTCCCCGTAATCACCGAACTCATGTCGATAAACCAGCTTGACCTCTTTGCCGGCATCGACATCATCCAAATCGGCGCACGTAATATGCAGAACTACGATCTGTTAAAAGAAGTCGGCCTCTCCGGAAAGCCCGTTTTGCTGAAACGTGGTCTTTCGTCAACCGTGAAAGAGTTTTTGATGTCGGTCGAGTACATCCTTGCCGCCGGAAACCCGCACGTGATCCTCTGCGAACGGGGAATCCGCACCTTTGACCCCTACACCCGCAACACCCTCGACCTCTCCGTCATCCCGTGGCTGCAAAAAGAGACCCACCTGCCGGTTGTCGTCGATCCCAGCCACGCCTGCGGTATGAGTTGGATGGTTCCCACACTGGCCAAAGCCGCCGTTGCCGCCGGAGCGGACGGTATCATGGTCGAAGTCCACAACAACCCAGCCACCGCTCTTTGCGATGGAGAACAGTCCCTCACCCCGGCGGCTTTTGCGGAACTTATGTGCAAACTTGCCGAATACGCGAAACTGGAAGGCCGAACACTCTAGCACTTCACCCGCGAGACGGCACGACGGAGGAATCGGGTCTAAACCCCAACCACCGAGGTAACTTCGGGGACTTCCTGCCGCAGATAGTTTTCGATCCCCATCTTGAGCGTCTGTTGCGCCATTGGACAACCGCCGCATGCGCCGGTCAACCGCAACGAAACGGTTCCGTCACTCGACATCGACACAAACTCAACATCGCCGCCGTCCGCCTGTAAACTCGGACGCACATTATTAAGCGCGACTTTCACTTTCTCTTCCAGCATAGTTTACTCCTCACTATTCCTATAGGCAAAATATGAGCCGCCGCCAAAGTCCACTATGGCGAAACGACTGTTTGAAGCAAGTATAACAAAACAGCCGGAAAAAGAAAAGTCCTCTCTTTTTTACGGAGAAGTGCCGGTTTTTGACTTATGCAACAGGAGTTGAAAGCCCCGGTTGACTCTCTGTCTCCCCACTTCCCGTCTTTCCCGGGCCACGAACATTTCCGCCAGCGCGTAGAGCATCGCGCGGTCGGCGGGCTCAAGCGTCCGCATCGTCTGGATATGCCGCCGCATTTCAGGCTCGATAGCCGGTTCTTTCTCATTCTTGCCGTCCACAAGCTCTTCGACGGAGACATCCAGAGCGCGCGCGATCTTCACGGCGGCATCGGCCCCGGGCATTCTACCGCGCACGTTCAGATAGTTGTTGATCGTGTGGATGTTTACCCCGGACTTTTCCGCAAGCTCTTTCACCAACATTCCCTTGTAAGAAAGTTCCGATTTTAAGTTTTCCCTGAAGCCCATAGTCATATCCTAAGCTGAAAAGCATAACAAACCACTTGACAGTGTGCTTTAATAGTGTATAATAGATTGCTGATAGTGCTCATGAGCATAGTTTGCGTTAAGCAGATGTGCTGATGAGGGCAAAACAACAATAGAAGGAGAATAGTATGAAGATAAACCATGAAAACGCGATGAAGCTCTGGACGGAAAGGTTTGGAAAGGGTGTGGAAAAAGCGGAAGATCGTAGAGGCCGCCCGATGTTAAAAACCGCTTTTGGAGACGAGGGTTCCCAATATGGGTGGAACATTCACCATCAAAGCCCTAAACGCGGAGGCGGTACAAGCGCGAAGGAAAATCTTGAGCCGGTCCATTTTTTGACGCATCAAGAGATTAACGGACAGTGATTCAGCCGGGGGCGGGGCATCTTTGATGCCGGGTGTCTGCGACACCTTGGGGGTGTCCCCCGCAGAGGGGGTAGCGTAAGACCACGCGAAGGGCCAACGGCCCGGAGCATGGGCTGGAGCGAGGGGAGACTTCCCCTCCTTTCCTCATAAAACTAAGGAGAATATATGAAAAAGGTCGTTGCTGTATTTGTGTTTGCAGCGTTATTCGCCGGTTGCGCCTCTTTAGGTTCGTTGCTCGAATCCTCGGGCGGTGGAGTGGCGGATTTCGGCGGAACTCCGCCACAGGACGGCGAATCACGGGTGAAAACGCCCCGTCCCGCCTCAGAACGAGATGCCCCCGCAAAAACGGATGCGGAACTTGTCGCGGAGGCCGTAAAGTGGGGCGACTGCGCGTTTTTATACGAATATGCCCAAAAAGAAGGCGCGGACAAGCAGCTTGTTTCGCAGGCAAACGCGGCCATCAAACGGTATACGGGGCTTGACGGCGGGACGGGCAAATACCGGACAGGCAAAATGGAGGCCCGCATCCGGCGTGTTCCAAAAGAACTTATGGAACAAGTGTTTGTTGACCCCGCGGCGGCGTTGCCGGGGGTTGTGTCGTCTCTTTCCGGCGGCGTGTCGGATCCGTTTTTGAAGGCGAAAACGCTCCACGACTGGATTTGCGACAATATCGCCTATAACGCGGAAATGTATTTTTCAGGCAGGATAACGGGGCAGGATTATGTCTCCGTACTGAAAAAGAAAAAGGTGATAGTCGGAAAAAGACTTGACAAAGTGTATGGCCTGAGATTAAAATAAAAAGCGAGGGGTATACACATGGAAAACAAACTCAAAAATTTGCTTGATTTGGCAAAGTCGCTG
>JAIRNN010000037.1 GCA_031257995.1 Spirochaetaceae bacterium
ATTATACTAAGGGAACTGATATAAAACCTTCCCACGGGAGGGGTAATCGGCATGAGAGGAAAGATCTGCCAGGTACATTTATCAAAGGACGAAAAGCAGCGATTAGAAGACATCGTAAGCAAGGGCGTACATCCGGCACGGCGGATAATCCGTGCCCGGATCTTGCTCCTGTTGAACGAGGGGGAAGGCCGGGAAGGAAAGCCGGTTAAAGCGCCGGGACAACGGGAAATTGCGGAACGATGCGGGCGCGCGACACGGATAGTATTACGGTAAGCGAGCAGTATGTGAAAGAAGGGATAGAGCGGGTACTGAACCGGAAGAAGCGGGAAACGCCGCCGGTACCGGCGAAGGCGGCCGGGGAGACAGAGGCAAAAATTATCGCGGCAAGCTGCGGGGAACCGCCCCCTGGGTACAGCCGGCGGGACTTGCGGTTGTTGGAAGAGCGGGACAAGGTTGAATTAGGGATTGAACTGTCGGACACCGCCATACGGACCGTGTTAAAAAAAACACCCCTGAAACCACATCTGAAGGAATGCCGGCGCGTGCCGCCGAAAGGAAACGCGGCGTTTGTGGCGAGCATGGAAGACATACTTGAGGCGTATCACCGGCCTTATGAGGAAAAACGGCCGGTTATCTGCATGGAGCGGACTAAAGTCCGAGAACGGCCGGTCCAACTGTTGGGAGAGAAGCGGGAACCTGAACGGATGAACGAACGGCGCGGTAAACGGGAAGACAACAAATATGTCCGTAAGGGGACCTGTAGTATTTTCATGTTTGCCGAACAGTTGGGCGGGAAGCGGTATGTATCGGCGTCAGCGCAAAGGACGCGGAAGGACTGGGCGCGGGAAGTAAAGTCCATCGTCAGAGAACAGTACCCGCAGGCGGAGAAGGCGGTGTTGGTCACGGACAGCCTGAACACCCACACGATATCGTCATTATATGAAAGCGTTCCTGCGCCGGAAGCGTTTGAGACAGGGCAGAAGCTGGAAACACATGACACACCGAAGCACGGAAGCTGGCTTAACATAGCGGAGACAGAACTGGGCGCGGTGACGAGCCGGTGTCTGGATCGGAGGGTAGATACGCCGGAGAAGCTACCGAGTGAACTTGAGGCATGGCAACGAGACCGGAATCAGAATCAAAAAACCGTGAATCGGCAGTTTACAACAGAATATGCCCGGATAAAACTTCACAGTCTATATCCGAAACTTTAGCGTAATCATCCTACTAGGTGGGAGACACCCAATGCCGCATGCGAAACGGGCACAACATGGCTGTCTACAAACCTTTTTTTTGCCGTAAATTGGACGGATGTCGGTTTGATAATCCATCGGCCGAAAGGCGGTATTGAAGGTTGGTAAAACAGAGGGCAGCCCCCGGTACTAGACCCACCCCTAACAACATCGTGCCTCCCGACGACAAGATAACTAAACAGTCCCTGTTCCAACGAGCCGTCCCGTTTAGTATAGTGATCGTGCCGGGGAACCCCTGCCTGCCGGCACGCTACCACAGTAAATGGCACGGAGGTAGCATAGCCGCCCTCTCAAACTACGCCGCCCCCAAGTGAAGCCCCTGTGGGGCCCCAAGGAAACCCGCCTAGCGGGTGCGGCCGATGAGCGAATACATTACCGGGATGAAGAAGAGCGTGATGACGGTGGACGAGGTGAGGCCGCCGATGACGGCGAGGCCGATGGGCTGGATCATCATGGCGGATTCGCCGGGAAAGAAGGCCATTGGGACGAGGCCGAGGATGGTGGTGAGGGTGGTCATGAGGACGGGGCGGAAACGGGAGACGGCGGCTTCGAGGGCGGCTTCCATCACCGGGGCGCCCCGGCGGACGAGGAGGTTGGTGTAGTCGACGAGGACGATGCCGTTGTTCACGACGATGCCGACGAGCATCACGACCCCGGCCAGCGTAAACGTGCTCACATTCTGCCCGGTGACTAGGTGGATGAAGACCACGCCGATGAGGAGGAGCGGGATGGTGCAGAGGTTGATGAGGGGGTCTTTGAACGATTCGTATTGGCCAGCCATCACGCCTGCGACCAGCAGAACGGCGAGGGTTATCACGGCCACAAACGTCCGGTTGGTCTTCTGTATCTCGCCCCACTGACCCTCATAGGTAACGAGGATGCCTTCCGGTACGACAAAGTTTTCCGCCAGCGCCGCCTTGACCTTTTCCTCGGCGAGATCGGCGCGGCCTCCGGCATTGCGTAAGTTTGCCGTTACATGGATGACCCGCGATTGGTTCTCGCGGCTTATGCTCACCGGGCCAAGCCCCCGTTCAAGCGAGGCGAAGTTGGAAAGCGGCACGAGACCGGCGGACGAGGACTGCACGAATATGCGTTCAAGGTCGGGGATCTTCTGGCGGTCTTCCTTGCGGAGTTCGAGGATAACGGAGTACTCATTTCCGCCGTCCCGAAAGGTTGTCGCGGTAACGCCGTTCATCGCGGCGGCCACTTCCCGCGCGATGCCCGACACGGAAAGTCCCAGGTCGTAGGCGCGCTGCCGATCGATGACCACCTCCACTTGGGGCAGGCCCTCGGTAAGGCTCACCGAGGGTTCGTCCAGTTCCGGCACGTTGTCCTTGACGAGGGCGGCGATCTCCTGCGCGGCGGCGAGCCCTATGCCGATGTCATCAATACGAAGGGCGATGTCAAGGTCGCTGCCCCCGGCCAGTTGCCGCCCCCGGCCCGCGCCGAACGTGATCGACGCATTGGGGAATTCCGCGAAGTGGGAACGCATCTTCTGCTGTACGGCGGCGCTTCTATCCGCGCCGGGGTTGTCGAGATCAAGGGAAAGCGTGAGCGACCCCCGGTATACGGCGGCGCCTCCGCCTCCCCCGCCGCCCGACCCGATGTTGGTGATGATGCTCTCCAGCCCCACGATCTCGTCGATGGCGTAACTTTGCAGCGCGAGCATGACCTCCTTGGTGTCCTCGTAGCGGCTGCCCAGCGGCAGGGTCACGGTGATCGAGACCGAGTCCTCGTTCATCGGCGGCACCATCGAATAACCCATCCGTATGAAGGCGAGGCCGCTGCCCGCAAAGGCCGCGACGACCACGATGATAAGCGCCGCCCGGTGCCGGAGGGTCCCGGACAAGAGGCGGCGGTACCCGTTATGCGCCGCCTGTATCACCCGCTCGAAAAATCCGTCAACCGCTCGCAACAGCCGGTTTTTAAGCGGTTTCTGCGTCCGCGTCTGCAAGGGGAGATAGCGGCTCGCCAGAATAGGCACGAGAAAGAGGGCCACCGCGAGGCTCGACGTAAGCGAAATCCCTACCGCCCAGATCATGTCTTGGAAGAACTGGCCCATCATCTCAAGCTGGTTCTTGAAGAGGACGATCGGCACAAACACGCTCAAGGTCGTGAGCGTTGACGAGATGATGGACGACATGACCTCCTCGCTCCCGTATATCGCGGCGGCTGCGGGCGTTTCCCCCTTTTCGCGGAACTTGTAGATGTTTTCGAGGATAACGATGGACGAGTCGACAATCATACCCACGCCGAGAATGAGCCCGGTCATCGTCAGCATATTGAGCGTAACCCCTGTGGCGCTCATCACGAGCAGCGTAACCAGAATCGAAAATGGAATAGACACCCCGATGATCACCGTGCTCTTGATGTTCCGCAAGAATACGAAGAGGATCACCATTGCCAGCGCCGCGCCGCTCGCCGCCGAATTGATGAGCTCGTCAATCATCCCGCGAATCTGCGTCGTGTTGTCCTGCGTTACCTCAAGCGTTATGTCGGCGGGGAGAAGCCGCCGCACCTCGTCCAGCTTCGCGTACACCCCGTCGGCCACCGTTACCGAATTGGTTCCGCTCGCCTTTGTTACCGCCAGATACACCCCAAGCTCGCCGTTGATGTACACGGTGGACGTTTCCTCCGGGTAGGTAAGGGCGACCGTCCCCACGTCCGCGAGCAGAATGTCCGCCCCGTTCCGCCGCGCCACCACCACACGCTCGATGTCTTTAAGAGACGCAAACTCCCCTGTCGTGCGGATACTGTAGTTCTTCGTCCCGTCCGTGATACTCCCCGCGCCCAACTCCAAGTTCTGCAAGGCCAGCGTCGACGATATCCCCGTGATCGTAAGCCCGTAGGCCTCCAGCCGGTTCTGGGAAAGCGATACCCGCACCGCCCGGTCGCGCCCGCCCATCACATCGGCCTGCGCCACCCCGTCAACCTGCTCCAGCCGCCCCTGCACCATATCGGCGGCAATCGAACGCAACTCGCTCTGCGCCCGCCCGCCTCGCACCGCGATCTGCATAATCGGCATCGCGTTCATATCAAACTGCATGATCGAAGGCGAGTCCGCCTCATCGGGAAGCTGCCTGCGCACCCGCTCAAGCTTGTCCCGAATATCGTTCGTCTTCGCGTCAAGGTCCGCCCCATAGCCAAACTCAAGACTGACCCTGCTCGACCCCTCCGACGAGGTACTCGACAGACTGTTCAGCCCGCCAATGTTCACCAGCGCGCTCTCCACAGGCCGCGTTACCGCCTTCTCCACCGTCTCAGGGCTGGCCCCGCTGTAGGATGTCTGAACCATCAACACCGGCATCGTCGTCTCCGGGAACATATCAATCGCCACGCCCGGTGCCAGATATAGCGCCACCACCGCGACCAGCCCAAACACCACAATCCCCAGCACCGGCCGCCCCACAATCCCCTTAGCCAAACTCATCACACACTCCCCGATCGTATTTATCGTATTTATTCCAACGGCGCTTTTGATAGAGATAAAACAGTCTCGGAAGATAAAGGAGGGGGAAGCCTCCCCCTCGCTCCGGTCTTGCGCCCTCCGCTACCCCCTCTACGGGGGCTCGCCCCCGTAACGCCCCCATCCCGGCAAGCCCCCTCGCCGGGGACAGCCCCCCACGCTGGGGGACAGCCCCCTCCACGTTTGGGGACAGCCCTCTCAACGGGGACAGCCCCCTCCGCCGGGGACAGCCCCCTCGCCGGGGACAGCCTCCGCGCCGGGGACAGCCCCCGCAACGGGGTAACCTTTGATCACAACCAGGCTGGTTGCGACAGGCGCAATCAGCCTAGTTTCGCTGGGCGAAATCGGCCAGTATTGCTGTCCGATACCGGCCCAGTATTGATCGGCTTCTTGCCCAGACCCCAAACGGTTTCCGGGCCAGTAGCGAAGGGCCAGCCCCCTCGTACAGACAGACTCCCCGTCAACCGCCCCACGGCCCCCATCGCGGCGGGGCAGATCGCTCCATTATGGGTCCCGACCCTCTTCCCCCGTCCAAGTTTTCGTAAACCTTCCCATTGAGCGTCATCGTGGTTATCCAGAGGCGGTAGGAATCCGCGCTGGAGGGATAGCGCACGGCATTCCCCTTGAGCGTAACCTGCGCCCCTTCCTTCAAGCCCTCGATAAACCCGACCAAGCGGATCAATTGGCCGACATAGTAGGTCTTTCCGGAATCCACTACGGCGATCTGCCCATTGACCAGTTCCAGCGGCCCGCTCACCGTTACCGTCTCGGCGGCGGCAGGCGCGGATGGAGGACTGGGCGGCCCCCATCGATCCCTTCTTCCATTTTGGGCAAACAAAGACCCGGCGGCGGCCAGCCCCACGAAGACGGCCACGACAATTTTTCCCGTATGTTTCATTTCACATACCTCCGTAACAAAAGATGAAGAACAATTCGTTGTCCTCCCGATATATTCGTCTCTATAACAACGAAAGGCAATAAACCGCGTATTAAATGTTCATAAATTTTTTGTTACAGTGCGGATTGCGATTCCATAAATGGCGGCACGGATAAAAAACAATGAGCGAACCATCAAAGAATGGGGGTCGGCCCTCTTTTTCGTTCGTAATCTTTGTGTTATACCGCTTACTCCATGCCGGAAACAGCCAAAAACGGGCGGGGGTTTGGAAAGGCGCATCAAGGGGCATAGTGTGGCAGTTAAGAAAAAGGAACTATACGGCCCCCTTTGGGCGAGCTGTAACAAACTGCGCGGAGGCGTGGACGCTTCCCAGTACAAGGACTATATCCTTACGCTTCTCTTTGTGAAATATGTCTCCGACCGCCTCAAGGGCGAGAAATACGCCGATATAAATGTTCCCACAGGCGGCAGTTTTGATGATATGGTTTCTCTTATCAGCGACAAAAATATCGGCGAAGGAATGGATAAGGTTATCGCCTGCCTTGCGGAAGCCAACAGTACCTTGCGTGGAGTAATCGACAATACTCATTTTAACGATGAAACCAAATTGGGCAAGGGCAAGAAAATGGCCGATAAACTCTCCGGTCTCATTGCCATATTCCGCAGACCGGAACTGGATTTCAGAAGCAACCGTTCCGAAGGCGACGACATCATCGGCGACGCGTACGAATCCTTATGCGCAAATTTGCAACCGAAAGCGGCAAAAGCAAAGGGCAGTTTTACACTCCGGCGGAAGTTTCGCGAATTCTCGCAAAAGTCATTGGTATCGATCATGAAACCGATCGTAACACTACTGTTTATGATCCGGCATGTGGTTCAGGCTCGCTCTTGATCCGGGCCGCTGATGAAGCACCCTTTAGGGTTGCCATCTACGGACAGGAAAAAGATGTGTCGCTACGGCAGGACTTGCAAAAATGAACCTTGTTCTGCATAGCAGGGCTGATGGGGAAATCGCGGGTAATCACAGCGCCTTTTCCGCTCCCCAGTATTTTGAAGACGATGATAAGGAACTCACCCTGCGCCGTTTTGATTTTGTGGTTGCCAACCCGACTCTTTCCACAAAAAATTGGACTGACGGTCTCGTGGACTATGGACGATTTGACGGTTATGAGGACAGACCCCCGGAGAAAAACGGCGACTATGCCTGGCTGCTCCGTATCTTGAAATCCTTGAAGTCAAAGGGAAAAGCCGCAGTTATACTTCCCCACAGGGTTTTATTTCGCGGAAACGCCAAAGTTGCGATTCGGAAGAGCATTATCGACAAAGGCTATATCAAAGGAATTATCGGACTCCCCAACAACCTCTTTTATGGAACCGGCATCCCCGCCTGCATCATCGTTATCAACAAAGAAAACGCTGCGGAGCGGAACGGTATTTTCATGATTGACGCGAGCCATGACTTTATCAAAGACGGTAGCAAAAACCGTCTGAGGGAGCGTGATATTTATAAAATTGTCGTCACTTTTAGGGAGCAGATCGAAGAAGAAAAATATTCCCGTTTTGTGCCGATAGACGAGATACGCGGTAAAAACGGCTATAACCTCAATATTCCACGCTATATTGATTCAAGCGATCCGTAAGATTTACAGAACATCGAAGCCCATCTGCACGGCGGCATTCCCGATTATGATGTTGACGGCATGAAAAAATACTGGAATGTTTTTGGCAATCTCAAATCCACCTTGTTTACGCCTCTGCGCGACAGGTTTTATCAAAGCGCAATCAACAAAGATGAAGTACGCCATACCGTTTATTCTGACGTTCAATTCAGCCGTTACACGAATAAAGTTGACAAGTCGTTTGAAAACTGGCAGAACCGCGTCAACGATTCGCTTTACGGCATAAACAGAAAAACGAAGGCGCAAAAACTAATTTTTGATCTTGCCGAAGTTATTCTCGAAGAATTTAAGAAAGTCACGCTCATTGACAAATATGATGTGTATCAGGTACTTCTTGCTCATTGGCAGGATGTTATGGCGGATGATGTTTTTATCATTATTCAGGACGGCTACAAAGCGGCGCGGGAATGGGAAAATATTATTGAAATAATCGAATCCGGCAAGAAAAAAGGTAAAGAAAAAATTACCGGGCGGGAAGGAAAACTTATTCCGCACGACATCATAATCGAAGAATTTTTTTCATGACGAACAAAAGGCGATTGACGAGATCGAGGTACTGGTTTTGCAAAAACAGGCCGAACTGGATGAAATGATAGAAAACGCCGAAGATGGCATGGCTCCATCATCAACGATGTGCTGAAAGATTCTGGCGGTCTTGACGTACCGGCGTTGAAGGCAAAACTGAGAAACCAGTCTCTTGATACGGAATACCGCATCATACTGGAAAATCTGCTTAAAAAAGAACATGGACGATGAGCATAAAAAGACGCTCGAAAACTTAAAACCGTCCTTGAACGAAAGGTAAAAGCGCAATACGGCAAATTGAAAGACGAAGAAATACTCGAACTGCTTGTCAACAGGAAATGGTATTGCGACATTTATAGAGGCATTGATGGGTTATACACCGCGATCTCCCACAATATTGCAAATCAAGTGACGGCTTTATCAAAAGATGAAAATCGTTTTATGACGGACATTTCGGCTGTTTTACAGGAAGGGCGAGCCACGGCTTATGCCGCCGTCAATTTTGCCATGACCGCCACTTATTGGAAAGTTGGAAAACGGATTGTCGAGCAGGAACAGCATGGCAAAGAGCGGGGGATTACGGGGAATATCTTTTAACGAATTTGTCTCGTTATTTGAATAACCATTTTGGCAAAGGCTTTTTCTACGCCAATCTCAGGAATTTTCGTCAGTTTTATCTTACATTTCCCGATAAGGAGATTTGCTACACACTGTGTAGCAAATTGAGCCGGTCTCATATCCGGCTTATCATGCGGCTGGATAGTGAAGAATCCCGTCATTATTATCTTGCCGAAACGTGGGAGCAAAACTGGAGTGTCCGCATGCTGGAGCGGAACCTTAAATCAAAATATTACGAGTGCCTGCTTTCAACCCAGAAAAGAGCCATTACCAGGACAAATCATCCCAAGAGTAAAGACGCAGATAACTTTATAAAAGACCCCTATATTCTTGAATTTCTTGGGATTCCCGAAGATTCTGACAGAAAAGAATCCGACCTTGAATCGGCTATTATCGGCCATTTACAGAAATTTCTTCTGGAAATGGGCAGGGGGTTTTCTTTTCTGGGCCGTCAATTCCGTATCAGCATGGAGACATCGCATTTTTACATCGACCTTGTGTTTTACAATTACCTGCTCAAATGTTTTGGTATCATCGATCTTAAAACAAAAAAACTGACCCACCAGGACATCGGGCAGATGGATATGTACATCCGTATGTTCGACGACTTAAAATGCGGCCAAGACGATAATTCGACTATTGGCATTATTCTTTGCGCTGATAAAGATGAAACAATCGTAAAATATTCTATTCTGGATGAAAGCCGTCAGATTTTTGCTTCCAAGTACAAATTAGTACTCCCCACCGAAGAAGAACTGACGGCGGAATTGGAATGTAACGCCAGATTTCTGCGCGAGGCGCGCGAGGGCTGCGATGAATAACTCATGTTACGCATAGTTGACATAAGGGGTGGAAAGAATACTATAAGAGTATGGGTGGGAACATACTTGATTTATACAGTGATTACCTGTTGGCAAGCGCCAGGAAAGCGACGGCAACTGGTCTGTCAGAGCTGGTTGATAAGGCAATAAGCCACGATCAAATTACCCGGTTTCTTGCCGGAGAAGACTTAAACGGCAAATCATTATGGCTAA